>JAYSLK010000186.1:0-4952 GCA_043725585.1 Actinomycetota bacterium | reverse complement strand
ACGCAGGCAGTCCTTCACGTGCGCAGCGTCAGCAGCGCCGTCGTAGCCGGGCGACCAATCGGACCAGATGCGGTCGATGAAGGCAAGGTCGCCGGCCGGCACGACCATGTCGGACAGCGGGTGTTGGAAGAAGAACATGTACCAGCTGCGCATGAGTTGATCGACGTTGGTGAGGAACGCCATCGCCAGGGCCGGCCCTGGCGGCACCGCCATGCTGACGACCTTGCTCCAGCGGTCGGGTTCGTGCACTGCCGCACCGTGCGTCGCGGGCGCGCCCCAGTCGTGGCCGATGATCACCCCTGGCACGCCGCCACCCAGCGCGTCGTGGAAGCCGATGGCATCGAGGGACAGCGCGGCAGTCTGGTAGCGGCCATCTGCCGGCACCACGGTCGGCGCATAGCCCCGCTGGAACGGGGCAACCGCCTGATAGCCCGCCGCTGCGAGTACGGGCAACAGGTGGCGCCACGAGTGGGCACTGTCGGGGAATCCGTGGAGGCACAGCGCCAGCGGACCATCTCCGCCACACGAGAGATAGCCGAACTCCACACCGTTGACGGTGATGTTGTGTGCCTCGATGGATGACGTCATGAACTCACCGTAGCCACGCGGTCAGAGCCGACTCGACGCCGGTGAGCGAGGACTTCGGTCGCTCGCGGACGCCACGCGGGGCCGCCCGTTCGCTGATCGTCGGCTGCCCGTGACGGCGGCTGCGACGGACGTCACGAGACGCCGATGACGCCCCAGTTGAGTGGCGGGGGGCGCTGGTCCTATCGTGAAGGTCATCGGGGGTCAACGAGGGGTCGACGTCACGTTCCATGGTGTCCGGGGTTCCACCCCGTGCCATGGCGATGACATTGCGCGGTACGGCGGGAACACGTCGTGCGTCTCGGTGGCGATCCCCGACGCGGACCCGATCGTGTTCGATCTGGGTACCGGCCTGCGCTACTTCGGGGCCACCCAGCCGCACGATGGCAGCTTCCGAGGTTCCTGCCTGCTCACCCATCTCCACTGGGACCACACCCAGGGCCTGCCGTTCTTCACGCCGATGCTCCGACCCGGCGCGTCGTTCGATGTCTATGCGCCCGCTCAAGAGGATGGTCGCTCGGTGGCCGAGGTGTTCCGCTCGACGATCCACCCGCCGTTGTTCCCGATCGGCATCGACCAGTTCCCGGGAGCGTTCCGCTTTCACGACGTGGCCGACGAGGACTTCGACATCGGTCCGGTGCACGTCACCGCCCGACTCGTGCCACACGTCGGCAACACGCTTGGGTTCCGCATCGAATGGAACGGCATCAGCGTGGCGTACATGAGCGATCACCAGCAACCGTACGACGGTTCGATGCGCGCCAGCGACGGGGCGCTGGAGCTCGCTCGCGACGTCGATCTCCTGATCCACGACTCCCAGTACACCTCCGAAGAGTTCGAGATGAAGTTCAACTGGGGCCATTGCACGGTCGACTACGCCGTGTGGTTCGCTCACGAGGCGGGCGCTAAGCGGCTTGCGCTGTTCCATCACGACCCGACGCGCCATGACGACGCGATCGACGAGATTCGGGACTGTGCGGTGAAGGCCGGATCGATGCTCGACCTCGAGGTGATCGCAGCTCGCGAGGGCCTCACCATTCGGCTCGACTGACGCCGGCGCAGCAGTGCACGTCGTCGGGTTCATGTCCGAGGTGGTGCTGGGGGTCGTGTTCGCCGTCGCCGGCGCGAGCAAGGTTGCACGCGGGCAGGACTGGCCGGCACAGGCTGCCGAGCTCGGCGCGCCACGCCTGCTGGCGATCGCAGTGCCGTGGTGGGAGATGGGTCTCGGAGCGCTGATGATCGCCGGCTTGCTCGCGCCGTGGCCAGCGCTGGCCGCGCTCGTCACCCTGCTCGCGTTCACCGGGGCGATCGTGGTTCAACTCAGGCGCGGCCGCCATCCGCAGTGCGCATGCTTCGGCGCGTGGAGCACCGCCCCTCTCGGTGTTCGACACGTTGCCCGCAACACCGTGTTCGCCGCGATCGCTGGTGTGGCGGCTGCCCTCGGATGACGGTCAGCTGCAGACGGCGAGAGCGAAGGCGAGCACGATCGCCTCGTCGCGCCAGCGTTCGTAGCGACCGCTCGGGCCGCCGTGGCCCGCACCCATCTCGGTGCGCAACAGCTGTGGTGCGTCGTCGGTGCGAAGCGCGCGCAGCTTCGCGCACCACTTCGCCGGCTCGTGATAGCTCACCCGGGGATCGTTGAGACCAGCCGAGATCAAGAGGGCCGGGTAGTCGCGAGCCACGGTGTTGTCGTAGGGGGAGTAGCTGAGCATGTAGCTGGCGGCCGGTTCGTCGCGAGGATCTCCCCACTCCTCCCATTCGGTGATCGTGAGTGGCAGCGATGGGTCGCTCATGGTGGTGACCGCGTCGACGAACGGCACTTCGGCGATGATCGCTCGGAACAGTTCGGGACGCATGGTCATGCACGCACCCACCAGGAGACCGCCGGCGCTGCCGCCGCGCAGGGCGATCTTGTGGGGATGCGCCCACCCGATGTCGCGCAGGTGCTCGACGCATGCGATGGTGTCGGTGAAGGTGTTCCGCTTCGCGAGCAGCTTGCCTTCGGTGTACCAACGCCGTCCGAGCTCGCCGCCGCCACGGGGGTGCACGAGTGCCCATGTCCAGCCGCGATCGAGCATCGACAGCCGGGCCACGCTGAACCAGGGCGGCATCGAGGACTCGTAGCTGCCGTAGCCGTACACGAAGCAAGGCGCCGTACCGTCTGCGGTGCTGCCACGTCGCCGAACGATGTCGACGGGCACCTTTGCGCCGTCTGGCGCCGTGGCCCACTCTCGGCTCGCTTCGTAGTCGGACAGGACGACGTTGGGTGTGGGTGTTCGCTTGAGCATGGTGCGCTCGCCGCTGACGAGGTCGAGCTCGTAGATCGAGGCAGGTGTGGTGAACGACTGGTACGAGTAGCGCAGAGTCGTCGCGTTCCACTCGGGGTTGGCGTGGAGTTCGAGCTCGTGTGGTTCGGTGCCCACCTCCAACGCTTCGACGGCGCCGTCCCGCCCCATGATTCGCACGCGCTGCTGGGCCTGTGACCATTCGTGGATCACCAGGTGATCGGCGAATGGCTCGACCGAGACGATGCGCTGGCCGGCCACGTGTGGGAGCACTTCGGTCCAGTCGTTCGGCGCACCCAGGGGAGCGCTCATCACCCGGAAGTCCTCGGCCTCGAGGTTGGTGAGCACGACGAAACGGTCGCCCCAGTGGTCGACGGAGTACTCGATTCCCTCCGTCCTCGTCCGCACGCTGGTTGGGGTGGCGGTGGGCTCGTCGGCGGCGAGCAACCACACCTCGCCCGTGGTCTTGCTCGACGCCTCGAACACGATCCACTCCTCGCTGCGGCTCAGATCGACACCGAGGTAGAAGCGTTCGTCGGCCTCGTGGATCACGAGCACGTCGTCGGACTGGCTGGTTCCCAACTCGTGCCGCCACACCTGGAAGGGTCGCATCTGCTCGTCGGGCATCATGTAGAAGAAGTGGCGGCCGTCGGCCGACCACGCGGCACCACCCCACGCCGACGTTCCTGTGAGCACGTCGGCCAGATCGGTGCCCGAGGCGAGGTCGCGAAATTCGACGGTGTACATCTCGCTGCCGTCGACGTCGGCGCTCCAGGCTGCGACCGAATGGTCGATCGAGAGCTCGAGCAGGCCCAGCGAGAAGTAGTCGTGACCCGCTGCCTCGACGTTCTCGTCGAGCACCGTCTCGGACTCGGCCGTGTCACGGCTCGATCCGCGACAGTGGATCGGGTAGTCGAGGCCCTCGACGGTGCGAGCGGTGTACCACCACCTGCCTTTGCGGACGGGTACGGCGGTGTCGGTCTCCTGGACTCTCGACTTGATCTCGTCGAACACCGCCTGCACGGTCGGCTCGTGGGGTGCGAACCAGTCCTGGGCGTACGCGTTCTCGGCTTCGAGGTAGGCGATGGTGTCGGGGTCGTCCCGGTGGCGCAGCCATGCCCACGGGTCTGAGACGTCACCGGTGGGGCGGCTCCACGTGTGAGGCACCTGCTTCGCGATCGGGGGGGCGGGGACTGCGGTGGTCGGCACGGCGGCGGTCACGGAGAGGAAGGGTAGCCAGCGTTCCGAGGTGAGACAGCCGGAGGGACCGAACCTGCGATGCCGATGACCTCGTCTGTCTGGGGTGGTGTGGCAGTTGTCCGCCCGAGGTGCCGATCGGATCACCGTTGGGTACTGTCGCCGCGCATGCGGGTGTGGATCGACCAAGACTTGTGCACCGGCGATGGGCTGTGCCTCGACCATGCCCCCGATGTCTTCGTCCAACTCGAAGACGGCATCGCATATGTGGCCGAAGACGGCATGGCCCTGAACGATCCGGGGAGTTCGGGCAGCCTGGCGTGGGTACCGTCACGTTCCGAGCAGTCGGTCATCGATGCAGCGTTGGCCTGCCCCGGCGAGTGCATCTTCGTCGAGATGGATCGAGTCGGCGCCTCCCGATCTCGTGACCACGGTCTGCGCTCGGCCGACGCAGTAAGCTGAGCGTGATGAAACGCACCAGCGTGGCGCACTTGAACTGCTCGGTTGCGCAAGCCCTTGATGTGGTGGGTGAGTGGTGGACCCTGCTCGTGGTGCGCAACCTGATGTTCGGTCAGCGTCGATTCGAGGCGATCCAGGGCGATCTCGGCATCGCTCGGAACATCCTGAGCGATCGTCTGGGGACCTTGGTGGACCACGGTGTGGTCGACCGGGTGAAGTACCAGGATCACCCCGAGCGGTTCGAGTACCGACTCACCGCCAAGGGCCGCGACCTGTTCCCGGTGATCGCCGCGCTGATGGCATGGGGCGACACGTGGGCGTCACCGCTGGGCAAGCCGATCGAGTTGATCCACGAGTGCGGTCACGTGGCCACGCCGACCGTGGTGTGCGATCACTGCGGAGGCCGGCTCGATCTCACCACGGTGA
>JAYSLK010000185.1:0-6526 GCA_043725585.1 Actinomycetota bacterium | reverse complement strand
ACCGTGAGATCCTTGAAGATCCTCCGCCGCTCGGGCACCAGCGCCAACCCACTCGCCACGTTGGCGGCTGGGTCGAAACCCGTGATGTCGCGGCCCTCGAAACGAACCCGACCGCCCGATGGCTTCAGCAAGCCCATCACCGACGACAACAAGGTCGTCTTCCCTGCGCCGTTCGGACCGACGAGAGCGACCAGCTCACCCTCCGCCACGTGCACCGACACGGCATGCAATGCCGTGAGCGAGCCGTAACGGGTGATGAGCTGATCGACCGCGAGGATCATGGACAGGGTGCCCGAAACAGTCGGCGTCAGCCGCCGGCGACGACCGACGGGGCGAACGAGTCGGCGAGTGCCGGCTTGCCGTCGGTGACCGTGAGGATCGACACGTCACGCTTGGGTGTGCCACCGACGCCGACGTAGCTCGTCTCACCGGTGACGGTCTTGACGGTGAGCGTCTTCAATGCATCGATCAGTGCAGCACCGTCGGTCGTGCAGGCTGCTTCGGCAGCCGCCACGGCGATCTGCACTGCGTCCGCTCCGAGGGCACCGAAGGCGACCGTGCCGACGGGCTCACCCTTGGCTGCCTCGTAGTCGGCGAGGAACTTCTCGACGCCGTTGGCGTCGCCGGCCGGGAAGGTGTGACTGCTGAAGAAGACGCCTTCCGCGTCGGCGCCCACCGTCCACACCTCGCTGGCGTCGAAGCCATCGGCGCTGATGACCGTCGATTCGACGCCCGCCTCGCGGAGCTGCTTCAAGAAGATGCCGGCCTCGGGCAGGAAGAACGCCGAGTAGACGGCATCCGGTTGCGGGTCCATGCCGGCGATCTCGTTCACCTGCGCCGAGAAGTCGGTGTCGCCGAGGTTGAACGACAGGTCCTGCTCCACCTTGCCGCCGGCACCGGTGAACACTTCCGTGAACGCGGCCGTTGTGATGTTCAGGTACGGGATGTCCGACGACGACAAGGTGACCGCCGAGGTGAAGCCCTTCTTGGTCGCGAACTCTGCCGCCGCCGATGCCTGCACGCGGTCGTCGAACGACACGAGGAACGATCCCTGCGCCGGATCCGACAAGGTGACCTCGGTGCTCGTCACGAACAGCACCGGCACGGAGCCCTTCGTCACCTCGAGCAGCGGCAGGCCGTAATCAGAAAACGGTGGCCCGAGCAAGACGTCGGCACCCCCGTCGAGCAGCTCCTGCACAGCGCGCTGGGCCGCAGCCGGATCGGGCGGTGTCTGGCTGACCTGCTTCACCTCGAACTCGACCGGCTTGCCGCCCACGCCACCGGCGGCGTTGATCTGGTCGACGATGTATTGAGCACCCTTCACACCGGGCACGTCACCGATCCCACCGAGGTCGTAGTCGGCGGCATAGCCGATCTTGAGCGGCTCCTCGAGCGCGCAGTCGCCCGTCGCCCCTCCGCTCGTGGCTCCCGGCGCCTCGGTCACGGCCGGAGCGTCCGTGGTCTCCGGGTCGTCACCGCCGCACGCGCCCGCGACCAGGGCCAGCGCTGCGAACGCAGCAACAGCAGATGTTCTCCTCATGGTGTTCCCCCTGTTGATGATTGATCAAACATACATGACGGGTCGGTGGCGGAAAGCCGTCGACCAACGGCGCGCGAAGGCTTCATGCGAGCGACACCGTGACCGGTACTCGCTTCATGCCGGCGATGAAGTTCGACCGCAACCGATCGACGGGCCCGGCCAGCTGAGCGTCGGACAGCTTTGGCAGCAGCTCCTCGAACAGCACCTTCAGCTCCATCCTCGCCAGCTGCGCACCGAGACACAGATGAGGGCTCATTCGCCCGAACGCGACGTGCTCGTTCGGGGTGCGATGGATGTCGAATCGGTACGGGTCGGCGAACTTCGCTTCGTCGTAGTCGGCCGACACGAACCAGATCACCACCTTGTCGCCGGCCTTGATCTTCTTGCCGTGCATCTCGACATCGCAGGTCGCCGTGCGCCGGAAATGCATCGTGACGGTGCCCCACCGGAGGATCTCCTCCACCGCTCGGTCCATCACGGTCGGATCCTTTCCGACCGAATCGCGAAGCTCGGCGAGCTGATCGGGATGCTCGACGAGCGCCTTCATCCCCGCGGCCATCGTGTAACGAGTGGTGTCGTTCCCCGCGCTGACGAGCAACACGAAGAAGTTCCTGAACTCGAGTTCGGTGAGCTGCTCGCCGTCGATGGTCGGTGCCAGCAACCGAGTGATCACGTCGTTGGTGGGGTTCGCTCGACGCTGCGCCGCAGCCACCTCGGCATACCGGTACAGGTCGAGGGCTGCGGGCGACCGGAACGGGATGTGCTTGAACTCGTCGGTGTCGGTGAGACCGACGGGCGTGTCGGTGAACTCCGGATCGAAGTTTCCGAGCAGAGCGTCGCCGCGCTCGACGAGCCACGGACCGTCGTCATCGGGCACACCCAGCAATCGGCCCAGCATGCGCATGGGCAACTGCTTCGCGACCTTCTCGACGAAGTCGAACGTGGGTGGGCCGGCCAGCGCCTCGTCGACGACCTTGCGAGCGAGCAGCCGGATTCCGTGTTCGTATGCGTACACCTCGCGACGCGAGAAGGGCTTCGAGACCAATCGGCGATAGCGGGTGTGTTCCGGCGGATCGAACTCGAGCATGTTCCGCCGGGCGGCGAAGTCGGAGGGATCCATCTCCTCCAACGTGATCCCCTGCGCCGACGAGAAGATCTCGACCTGCCGGCTCACCGAAAGCAGATCGTCGTAACCGGTGATCGCCCAGAAGCCTCGGCCGCCGTCATGCTCGTCCCACCAGCTCACCGGGTCGTCTCGACGGAGGCGTGCGAAGGTGGCGTACGGCACGCCGTGCACGAACGCGTCGGGATCGGTGATGTCCGCATCGGCGGGGCCATGGACGAATTCGAACGGTGCACTCATGCCGGCCCCACTTCAGGTTGGTTGCGCCGCTCGAGGGTGGTGCCCTGTCGCCACGACGTGCCGACCTCGCGCCAGAAGCCACCGATCATCTCGATCGGCGCGATCCGTTCGAGTTCTTCGACGGGCGATCGGTGGAACTCGAGCGTCGCATCGCCTGAGTAGCAGGGGCCGACCTCGGCATCGAATCCGCTCATCGTCACGAGCTCGTCGAGGCTGTCGGTCCCATCGCCTTCGATCGCGGGCATGAGCCGGCTGTGCAACATGGGCAGGCTGTTGACGAAGCCAGCCGTGTCGGACGTTCCGGTGATGGTGAACGTCGCATCGATGAGACGTCGCCCGTACGCGGCACAGGTGGCCCCGAACCGCCCACCCGGCTCCAGCCGTGGACCGGCCTTGCCCACGCGCACGGCGCGGGTGAGGTACAGCTCTCCCATCTTCTTGGGGTACCCCTGATGATGGCCGCGAACCATCGCGAAGTCCTTGTCGACCCAGATGTACACGCATCGGCTGTAGTGCGTGCCCTGGTACTTGCAGCGTACGACCACGAAGGTCTCCATGTACTGGCTGCGCGCGGGGTCGGTCAGCTCCTGCATGTCGTCACGACAGCTCTGCCAGTCCGCCCAGATGACAGCCACGGCACCGGGGTCGTCATCGGCGAGCTCGAGCGGGTCCGGCAGCAGTTCTGCGATCGCGGCGGGATCGGTGCGGTACTCGATCGTGAGCATCTGTCCGCTGTAGTGCCACGGCGGCGACGGCACGAGCGACGATCGTCCCGTCGCAGTGCGGGGGAACATGAAACCAGCGGTCATGGCTGCCGATCATAATCATTAGGATCCAAACGAAATTCCATCGGTGCCCACGTCGCCGATCGACCGTCACGTCTCTTCGGGAGTCATCACATGGCACGCTTCAGCCGCATCCTGCTCGAAGGTTCCGTCACCACCGTGACGCCCGACGGCGACGATCTCGTCGCCGGCGACGGCCGGCGCATCCCCGAGGCCGACGCCATCTATCTGCCACCCAGCGAACCGTCGAAGATCCTGTGTGTCCATCTCAACCACGTCAGCCGCGTGCAGGAGTTCCAGATCGAGTTGACGAAGACGCCCACGTACTTCCAGAAGCCGACGACCGCTCTGAACGGCCACCGCGGCCAGGTCGTTCGCCCAGATCGTTGCAAGTGGCTCAACTACGAAGGCGAAGTGGTGATCGTGATCGGTGCGCCGTGCCGCAACGTGAGCCGGGAGGAGGCGGGCGCGTACATCGCCGGCTACTCGATCGGCAACGACTTCGGGCTGCACGACTTCCGCGACACCGATGCCGGATCGATGCTGCGCGTGAAGGGCAGCGACACCCTGTGTCCGGTCGGTCCGACGCTCGTCACCGATTGGGACTTCCACAACAAGCGCATCCGCACCCTGGTGAACGGCGAGGTGCGTCAAGACGGCTCCACCGCCGAGATGACATGGGACATGCACTACCTGGTGGCAGACCTCGCACGCACGATCACGTTGCTGCCGGGCGACATGATCTTCTCCGGCACACCGGCCTACAGCCGGCCCGTGCAGCCGGGCGACGTCGTGACGGTCGAGGTCGAAGGGCTCGGCGCCCTGACGAACACCATCGTGACGGGTCCCACACCGATCCGCGACGACCTCGGCCATCAGCCGACGGAGAGCGAAGAGGTCCTGTCCACCGCGCTCGGCGGGGATTGGGAGTTCCGCGGCATCCGTCCCCCGCGACGTTGAGTCTGAATCGGCGGTCGGCGCCACCGAACCCTCGACCTCGACCACAGATCGAGGGTCGCGACCGCATTTCAGGCTCTGAGCACTATTCTCTGCGGGGTGTTGACCCTTCGGAAGACGATCTGTCGAGCCGCGCTCGGTACCGCGCTGAGCGCTGCGACGGTGGTGGGTCTCACGGTCATCCCGATCGTCGATCCCGCCGCCTCCGGCCCGTTCGCTGCGCCTGTCGCCCATGCAGCACCGGGCGAGACCACGCGGTACGTGGCGTTGCCGTCGCCGACTCGACTGCTCGACACTCGTGAGGCAGCGGCACCCGTGTCCCCCGGTGGCACCGTGTCGGTCCGCGTCGCCGGCGCGGCGCCGTTGCCAGCAGCAGAGACCGCTCGAGCCGTGGTGCTCAACATCACCGTGGTCGGACCGGCAGGCATCGGGTTCTGGACCGCCTTTCCCCATGGCTCGCCGATGCCCAACGCGTCGAACGTCAACGTCGACGAACGTTCCGCGCTGCTCGGTGAGGGCCTCGCACTCCCGAACCTGGTGACGGTGCCGGTCGGCAGCGACGGGCTGGTCGACGTCTTCAGTCAGAACGGCGGGCATCTCGTCGTCGACATGCTCGGCGTCTACGAGACGAGCGCCGGCACCGCAGCCGGCCGTTTCCAGCCGCTGTCCATCCCGCGGCGGGTCGTCGACACCCGCGAGTTCCTGGTGCTCGCGCCGCAGTCGATCACCGAAGTGCGCGTTCCCGAAGCCGCAGGTGCAGGTGGTGCCGTGCTCAACGTCACCACGATCGGCTCCGCTCCCGGCTACTGGACGGTGTATCCCACGGACTCCCCTGCACCACCGACCGCCGCCAACCTGAACTCGGTGTCCGCGTTCCACGTGTCCGCGAACCAGGTGATCGTGCCCGTCGATGCCGAGGGGGACTTCAACGTGTTCAGCCAGAGTGGCGGGCACCTCGTGGTCGACCTCGTCGGCCTGATCACCGGGCCATCGGCACCGGTGTCGACCGACGGCCTGTTCGTGCCGCTCTCCACACCGACCAGGTTCCTCGACACGCGCAACCCGGCGCTCCATCCGCTCGGCACAGCACAGATGGCCCTCCCGGTGTGGAACTTCGAGGTGCCCGTGGCTGCCAACCCCGCGATCGGCCGTACCGATGTCGCCGCCCTGGTACTGAACGTCACCGCGACGGAATCGCTCGGGAGCGGCTACATCTCGGTGTCGCCCGCAGGGGCGAACAGTCCCTCCGACAAGAGTCGCCGCACCTCCACCCTGAACGTCGTTCGCGCCGCCCAGACGATCCCCAACCACGCGACCGTTGCGGTCTCGGCCCGAGGCTTCGACGTGTTCACGCAGGCGGGCGCCCACCTCATCGCCGATGTCGCCGGCTTCTACCTCGGCACGCCGGTCGCGGCGCCGTTCGGTGCACCGAGCAACACCCGTCCCACGGTGGGTGCCGGGTGCCTTGCCCCACCGACCAGTGCCGTCGCCGCGATCGTCGCCGGCTCCGGCACCGCGACCGTCATCCGCGGCCAGCAACGGCTGCTCGAGCTCGGCTACTGGCTGAGCGCCGCCGACGGCTCGTTTGGGCTCACCACACGTCAGGCGGTGATGGCGTTCCAGAAATGGACAGGTCTGTCGCCGTCAGGAAACCTCGACGAGACCACCGCAGCAGCCCTCAACACGGTGCAGTGCCGGCCCACCCCCGGCGTCAGCGGTGACCTGATGCTGATCGACAAGGACAAACAGCTGGGCATGATCGTGCGCGGCGGGCGCGCCGACTGGGTGATCAACGTGTCGACCGGTGGCGACTACGCCTACACCTGGCGCGACAAGAACGGGAACCTCATACCCGACCAAGCGATCACCCCGAGCGGCTCC
>JAYSLK010000184.1:0-2210 GCA_043725585.1 Actinomycetota bacterium | reverse complement strand
CCATCGATGTACCGCCGACCGCCCACCTTGTGCGGGGCGAGCATGCCGGGCACCGCCGACGAGGCCGCGACCAGATCGGCGATCGGATGATCGGCGCCGCTCAGCACCACGCGCTGCAACCGGGGCAACGAACACACGACGGCGCGAACGCTGGGGGCATAGCGGTCCCCGAAGATCTCGGCTGCCACCTTCTTCAGCCGTCCCGGGCGCGGATCGGGAAGACGCGGGATGTCGCCCCCGATCGCATCGATCGCTTCGTGCCACCGGATCCCGAGCGCGAGTGCTCCTGCAGCCCACGAGCCCGCCGACGTGCCGATGGCAGGTGCTGCTCCCAGATCGACACCGCCGGTGCTCAACGCCTCGCCCACACCGAGCAGGTATGCGATCCCGAACAGACCTCCGCCTCCGTACGCGGCGGCAAGGGGCGCGACGGGCGAGATCACATGGGTTGCCACGCCTCCATCGAAGCCCATCACCGTCTCCTCTGCCATGGGCCGGACGGCCCGAGTTCTTCGAGTCATTGCAGCGTGTATCGGCTGCGAACCCTGACACATACCGTCCCGACTTCCCGAGCGCTGGCACGCGTTCCGTCAGCAGGTGTGAGCGGCGCTGCTCGTCGGCGAGACTGGCGCATGAGCGACTCCCCCACCTGGCGGGTCACACCTGCCGATCTCCCGCCGCACCCGTTCTCCGACCCCGACCACATCGAGGGCGAGATCGAGGTTCGGGTGGTGTCCGTCGAGCCGTTCGTGCTCGAGAACACGTTCGCACCGAACACGACGGTGGCCGCGCACTCCCACGGGTGCGACACGCTGTACGTGTTCGCCCGCGGCGAGTTCCACATCGAAGGCGAAGGCGTGTTCCGTGCCGGCGACATCCGCTTCGTTCGGGCCGGACACAGCTACGGACCCGAGTGGGCGGGCCCCGAGGGAGCCACGCTGCAGATCATCGGGCTCGCTCCCGGCTTCGACACGGCCTACACCGACTGATGGCAGTTGATCACGGGGAGGTCTTCATCGGCTGCAGCACCTGCTCCACGAACCGCTCGATCGGCTCGGTGCTCTGCGGGTGACCGAAGTCCATCACGAGATGTTGGATGCCGAGGGCGACGACGCCTTCGAGGTGCTCACGCAGTTCGGCCGACTCCGCATCGGTCGTCGGCAGGGCCTTCTCCACGGTGGTCGTCAACTCGATGCTCATCGGATCGCGCCCCGATGCTTCGGCCGAGCGACGGACGATGTCGAGCTTGCGCCGGAACGACTCCTCGCTGCGGATGAACGTGTTCCACAGATCGGCCTGACGTCCCACCAACGGCAACCCGATCTGCTCGCCCGAGGCGCCGATGCACACAGGAGGCACGACGGTGGGGCGGGGCGGCGCGGCTGCTGCGTCGATGCGGAAGTGAACGCCCTCGAAGGAGGGCTCGTCGTCGGTCCACATCAGCCGGCAGATCTGGATCGTCTCTTCGAGCTGGGCGAAGCGCACCGACGCCTTGGGGAAGTCGTAGCCGTAGGCGCGGTACTCGTCGTCGCGCCATCCGGCCCCGATTCCGAGGATGAGCCGATTGCCCGACAGCACCTGCAGCGTGGCCGCCATCTTCGCCGTCAGGGCGGGTGGTCGATACCCCACGCCGAGCACGTGATGGCACAGCATCACGTCGGGATGGCGCGCCGCCAGCCAGGTGAGGGTGGTCCATGCCTCCATGAACGGATCGGTCTTGGCATCGAAGCCGTAGAAGTGGTCGGCCACCCACAGCGAATCGAAGTGAGGGAGCGCGACCGGCAGCACGTGCGTGTCCTGGTACACCACGATCGGTTGGAAGTCGCTCCAGCGGTTGCCGATCACCGGCGAGAGCCAGCCGAACTTGACCGGCCCAGAAGCGGCAGACAGGGAAGCGGCAGACAGGGAGGCGGCTGACAGGGAGCCGGCTGACGAGGACGATGGCGCAACTGAGGTCATGGCGCGACCCTACGAGTTCAACCAGGTGGCGGTGGCACCTGTCCGGAGCCGGCTCGAACCTGGCGCGATCGGCCAGGTTCGGGCACAGTGTGCGCCATGACTTCGACCACTGACACCTCGAACCAGACGTCCGACCCCGCCACCATCCTTCAGGCTGCCGCGAGCGCGCCGTTCGGGACGGTGTTCGGCGAAGTGATGTCGGTGGCCAGGGTCGACGACGACGGCTGGAGCACCCCGTCGCTCGAGGCGCT
>JAYSLK010000183.1:0-3589 GCA_043725585.1 Actinomycetota bacterium | reverse complement strand
GCGGATCGTGGGGTGGGCCACCACGTCGCAAGCTGCACGGGATGCGGCGCGGCGTGGGCGCGATCGTGGCAGGTCTGGTGTGCATGTCGGGTGTGGGAGTGATGACGTCGGGGGTTGCCTCGGCGGCTGCGTACGACCCGGCCACGGACCTGTACTCGATGAACGCGATCACCGGGATCAGCGGAGCCGAGGCGTGGTGGAACGCCGGGTACACCGGCAGCGGCGTGACGGTCGCAGTGATCGACTCGGGCGTCTCCCCGGTTGCCGGCCTCGATGGGACCGGCAAGATCATCTACGGCCCCGATCTGTCGTTGGAGTCGCAAGCGCCGAACCTGCGCAACCTCGACACGTTCGGGCACGGCACGTTCATGGCTGGCCTCATCGCCGGCAAGGACTCGTCGCTCACGGCGCCCTACGCAAGTGCACCAGCTTCCGCGTATCGGGGGATGGCCCCCGATGCCCGGATCTTGTCGATCAAGGTCGCCAACGCTGATGGCGGCGCCGATGTCACCCAGGTGATTGCGGCGATCAACTGGGTGATCCAACACAAGAACGACAACGGGATGAACATCCGGGTGCTCAACCTCTCGTATGGCACGAACTCGACCCAGGCTTCCGGCATCGACCCGTTGTCGTACGCAGCCGAGCAAGCCTGGAAGGCTGGCATCGTCGTCGTCGCTGCCGCCGGGAACAGCGGCTATCAGAAGTTCCAAGGCGCTCCTGGGCTTGCCAACCCGGCCTACAACCCGTTCGTGATCGGCGTCGGCGGCTACGACCCGATGCGCACGGTAGCGTTCAACGACGACGTGTTGGGGTCGTACTCTGCGAGCTCAGCGGGTTGTGGTGCTGCGTGCAAGAACCCCGATTTCGTCGCCATCGGTTCGCACCTCCAGGGGCTTCGCGTCCCGAACGGCTACATCGACGCCCAGAACCCCGCAGGTCGGATCGATGCTCGCTACTTCCGTGGATCCGGCTCGAGCCAGGCTGCCGCGATCACATCGGGCTCGATCGCGTTGATCCTGCAGAAGTACCCAAACCTGATGCCCGACCAGGTCAAGCGGTTCATCACCAGCAACGCCCAGAAGGTTCCCGGGGCCAACAGCCAAGGCCAAGGCAATGGCGAGATCAACCTGACGGCCATGGCCGGCAAGACGCCAGCGAGCTTTACCCAGAACTTGCCCGCATCGACCGGCACCGGCACGATCGAAGCCGCCCGTGGCAGCGATCGGATCACCGCTCACGGCGTCACCCTCGCCGGCGAGAAGGACATCTTCGGCAGGCCGATCAACACGACGACCCTGGCGGCCGCTTCGGCTGCCGGCTCGAGCTGGTCCGGAGGCACCTGGAACGGGTCGTCATGGTCTGGTAGCTCGTGGTCCGGCTCGTCATGGTCCGGGAAGTCCTGGTCCAGCGGCAGCTGGAACTGAGGGCTCGGGCTCGGGTTGGTCTTCGCTCCTCTGGCGATCCTTGACCCCCTGTTCCACAGGGTGGAACGTTGCCGTATGCTGGAACCCGTGATTCGACGGGAGAGGTGCTGATGTCGACGGTGCAGTCCATCGAGCGAGCATTCGCCGTCTTGCGTGCGCTGATCCCGGGCGCTGCCGGGGTCACCGACATCTCCGATCGCGTCCACCTTCCCAAAAGCACCGTGTCACGGCTGTTGTCCACCCTCGAGGAGCTGGGGGCCGTCGAACAGATCTCCGTTGGGGGCGGGTACCGCATCGGTGCCGGGTTGGCCGAGATCGCCGCTGCAGCAAAGCCTGGGCGATCGCTCGTCGCGACCGCGCGGCCGCAACTGATCGAACTGTCCCGGCTGACCGGTGAGGCTGCCGGCGTCAGCGTGCGCGACGACCGCGACATGCTCTATCTCGATCAGGTGAACCCCGATGCCGAGCTCCAGGTGCGCGACTGGACCGGTACCCGCATCCCGATGCATGCAGTTCCGAGCGGGCAGGTGGCGCTGGCCGCGCTGAACGACGCCGAGGTGGTGGCCTACGCCTCGACCCCCCTGGCCGCTTTCACTCCGCACACCCTGGTCGATGTCGGTGCGTTGCGTCGCCGTCTCGCTGATGTGCGCTCGACGGGCTACGCGCTCGCCATCGACGAGTTCGCCGATGGCCTCAGCTCCGTCGCAGCTGCAATCGTCGATGGCTCCGGACACGTGGTCGGCGCGATCCACGTCTATGGCCCCACCTATCGTTTCAACACCGAACGCGATCCGGCCGCGCTCGGCGCGCTCGTCGTCGACATGGCGAGCCGCATCCGTGCCGACTGAACCCTTCACCCAGTTCACCGCCGAATCCATCGCCGTACCCAGAACGGCGCCTTTGGTCCCGATCGAGGTTGTGTGATGTCCGACAAGTACGACTACGTCATCGTCGGCGGGGGTTCGGCCGGGTCGGCGCTCGCCAACAGGCTGAGCGCCGATCCCGGCAACAGGGTGCTCGTGCTCGAGGCGGGACGGCCCGACTACAAGTGGGACGTCTTCATCCACATGCCGGCCGCGCTCATGTTCCCGATCGGCAGCAGGTTCTACGACTGGAAGTACGAGTCCGAGTCCGAACCGTTCATGAACGGTCGGAAGGTGTACCACGCCCGCGGCAAGGTGCTCGGGGGCTCGAGCAGCATCAACGGGATGATCTTCCAGCGGGGCAACCCGATGGACTACGAGCGGTGGGCCGCAGACAAGGGCATGGACACCTGGGACTACGCCCATTGCCTGCCCTACTTCAAGAAGATGGAGACCTGCCTCGCCGGTGCCGATGAGTGGCGCGGAGGGAACGGACCGCTCGAGTTGGAGCGCGGCCTGTCGGACAACCCGTTGATCGAAGCCTTCCTCCAGGCCACCGAACAGGCCGGCCTGCCGCGAAGCAACGATGCGAACGGCTATCGCCAGGAAGGCTTCACGCGCTTCGATCGCAACGTCCGTCGCGGTCGTCGCCTCAGTGCGTCGAGGGCGTACCTGTGGCCGATCATGAGCCGCCCCAACCTCACGGTCACGACACGGGCGCTGGTGCACAAGGTGTTGTTCGACGGCACCCGCGCGACGGGTGTCGAGTACAGCGTTCACAACCTGGCGGGGCGCAGCACCACGCACACCGTCGACGCCGGTGAGGTGGTGTTGTGCGGCGGTGCGTTCAACACACCTCAGCTGCTGCAGTTGAGCGGCGTGGGAGATGCGTCGCACCTGCATTCGCTCGGCATCCCCGTGGTGCACGATCTGGCTGCGGTCGGACAGCACATGCAGGACCACCTCGAGGTCTACGTCCAGCACTCGTGCACGCAGCCGGTGTCGCTGCAGCCGTCGCTGCAGTTCTGGCGACGTCCGTTCATCGGGGCCGACTGGCTGTTCCGCCGCAAGGGCCCGGGCGCGAGCAATCACTTCGAGTCGGGCGGTTTCGCGCGCAGCAACGACGACGTGCGGTATCCGAACCTGATGTTCCACTTCTTGCCGATCGCGGTTCGCTACGACGGAACCACCCCGGCCGCTGGGCACGGCTATCAGGTGCACGTCGGGCCGATGTACTCGAACTCCGAGGGCTCGGTCACGATCACGTCCGCCGATCCGACCGTGCATCCCGAGTTGCGT
>JAYSLK010000182.1:0-2878 GCA_043725585.1 Actinomycetota bacterium | reverse complement strand
CCGATCGATCTGTTCGTGTCGAACGCCGGATTCGTCACCGCTGCCGGCCTCGAGGACTCGAACGAAGCGATCCAGCGGATGTGGGAGGTGCACTGCATGGCACACATCTACGCCGCTCGCGCGTTGCTGCCGGCGATGATCGCCCGCGGTGAGGGCTATCTGCTCAACACCGCGTCGGCTGCGGGTCTGCTCACCCAGATCGGCTCGATGGCGTACTCGATCACCAAGGCTGCGGCCGTGTCACTGGGGGAGTGGTTGGCCGTGACTCATCACCATCAGGGCATCCGCGTGTCGGTGCTGTGCCCCCAGGCGGTGGCCACCAACATCGTGCGCAACAGCCCCGACTTCGGCGGAGGCATCACCGGCGGCCTCGACGGCGGGGTGGCGGGAGGCGACGGGGTGCTGACCCCCGACCAGGTGGCGCAGTCGTGCCTCGACGCGATCCGCGAGGAGCGCTTCCTGGTGCTGCCGCACCCGGAGGTGGCGACGTACGTTCAGCGCAAGGCCACCGACCGCGACCGCTGGCTGGCCGGCATGCGCCGTTTCCAGTCGGCCCTGCACCCCGATGGCGACCTCCCCGGCAACGCCATCGCCCCCACCCCCTGAGCGTTTGGTCGCTGGCGCGTCGCATCGACGCGTTCGCGCACAAACGTGTCCGAGCCCCGGTCGCGTTTGGTCACTTTCGCGTGGGTGTGACGCGCCAGCGACCAAACGCGCGGGTTCAGATCGGCAACATGGCAGCGACGTCGCTCTCTCGCGATACTCGGATACGGACCGTGCGGGGCCGGGTATCGACGCGACGTGTGAACGTTGATGGCGCAGATCTGGTCGAGTCCCTCGCACAGCGGGTCGGCGGCGAGATGGCGCAACCGTGCCGACGTGAGCCATCGTGATGGCCGCCCGGCGCAGGAGACACGGCTCGAGCGAGCTGTGCAGCACGTGCGAGGCGCCATCGCCCATCGGGAGCTCAGCGAGTGCGTCCATCTCCGCGTGAGCGATGCCAGTGTTGCGCGGGCGACCAGGAGGTGCGTCGTGTTCACCGATCCGGTTCCGTCCCCATGGCGATCACCGTGCCCGAGGGGTCGCAGATCATCGCTCCGACAGGGAAGCTGCCGACGCAGAACGCTTCCCATGCCAGCTCGAGGCACCGACGCAGCGGTGGCGGGTTCATCTGCCGAGCGCCTCGTCGAGCAGCGATCGCTCCGCGTCGCCCAGCGGGATGCGGGCGATCGCGGCGGCGGCCTCGGGTGACATCTTCTTGGCCGTCTTGCGCAGCACGTCGATCAGGTGCGTGCGGTCGAGCTTGGTGGCCACTTCGGCCAGTTGGGTCTCGACGAATGCCAGGCAGGCAGCGTCCTCGATCGCCTGCGATCCGGGGTCGGTGGCGAGGTGGTCCCGCCGCACGAGGGACTGCACTCGCTCGATCGTCGCGGCGTCGTAGCCGATCGCCGCGAGCAACGCGCCGGCGTCGTCGGCGTGGCGTCGGCGCTGGTCGCGCTTCCACGTGAGGTAGCCGGCCCGGCCGGTCTCGTACGACGAGCGTGGCAGCTCCCACCGCTTCAGGTGATGCGCTCGGGCGGCAAGCGACCAGGTCTCGTCCGCGTTGGGATGCAGGGTACCGACCCACTCGGCCGCAAGGATCCCGTGTGCCTGCGCGAGTGCATGCTCGACGCCACGCACCACGATGCGGGTCGGGTCGTCGGCGTTGGCCGCATCGATCGCGGCGATCGCAACTGCGTAGCGCTCGTTCACGTGGGCGACACTAGGGGAGCGCCGGCGACGACGGTGACGCCACCGCGGTCCGAGCTGCGTCGTGCGACGCCGATCGTCGGTTGGATCAGACTGCGCACTCCGAGTCGCCGACCTCGGCCACGAACGGGCCGGTCTCGTCGAAGTCGCTGTAGAACTCGGGTGACTCGTCGAAGGTGGGGAACACGTCGAGATCCTTGAGCGCTGCGCCGATGGCACCCGCGCCGCCTGCTCGGTCCATCCAGCCGCGGAAGCTCTCGCCGGCAGTGCGCTCGTCGGCGAACTGGCGCACCACGCGCACGACCGCCCGTGGCGCGTTCTTCGCCGGCAGCCGTGTGGCCTTCTCGCCGAAGTGGATCTGCTCCTGGCCCACGTAGCCGCCGAGCAGCATCTGGTAACCCGGCGCCGACCGGCCGTGCGCGCGGCGCTCCGCCCCGAAGAAGCCGATGTCGCTGGCATGGTGCTGACCGCAGCTGTTGGTGCAACCCGAGATGTTGATGCGCACGCCACCCACCTCGGCCAGGCCCTCTTCTTCGAGTGCATCGCCGATGGCCTTGGCCAGACCCCGCGACTGGGTGACGGCGATGTTGCACGTGTCGGCACCCGGGCAGGCGACGACGTCACGGGCCAGTTCGGCGCCAGGTCGGGCCATGCCGATCACGTCGAGGCGGGCGTACAGCGTGGGCAACTGGGATTCGGTGAGGCCACGGAACACGACGTTCTGGCGGTTGCTGAGGCGCACGTCGGCACCGAGCTCGCGCTGGATGGCGGCCAGCGACCGGAACTGAGACGCCGTGATGTCGCCCAGTGCTGCATAGGCGACCGCCGACACGGTGCCGTTGGCGGTGCCGCGCACGACGCTCGTGCCGACCCAGCGTGCATACGGATCGCGAGGCGTGAGGTTGACCGTGACACCCTGGCCGACCGCGGTCGGGGCGACCGCGGTGCTTCGGCCCGCCGGTGCGTCGCCGGCCTTGGCGACGATCGCGGGGATGCCCCCCGGCCACGACGACGAGGCAGGCAGCGTGTGGCGGATCTTGAGCACACGACGACGGACCTCGTCGATGCCGAGCTGGTCGACGACCCACTTGAGGCGGGCGCGCAGCTTGTTGTCGCGGTTGCCGGTCTG
>JAYSLK010000181.1:0-3871 GCA_043725585.1 Actinomycetota bacterium | reverse complement strand
CCCGCGGTGACCACGCCGCAGGACCGGCCACCCGCCACAGCCGTGGCCTCACCATGGCTGCCTCCTCCAACCCCGCGGCCGGCTCCGCCCTGGCAACCGCCTCGCTCGGGAACCGCCTTCGACGGCACGTCTGGCCGCCCGGTCGTCACGTTCTCTCGTTGGGAGTCGTTGAGGCGATGGATCGATCGTGCGCCCCACGGGCCCCCTCGTCGGTGGCCGTCGTTCGCTGCGCTCGCCGTCTTGGTACTCCTGATGACGGCGCTCGGAGTCGCCACTGGCCAGATCGATTTCACGCAGAAGGACCGTGTCATGGGATCCGCGAATCGCGGATCTCGTCATGTTCGTCGAACGTGAACGAGGGCTCACGTTCGAACACCCCGTGCGGACGACCTTTCTGTCGGATCCGGACTTCGTTGATCTGGTGCAAGGATCCGACGCAGTCGATCTGGTCGACCAGGAGGCCGCGGAGCAAGCACTCGCCGATGAAACAGCGCTGTACGGATCGCTCGGGCTGACCAACGACAGCGACCCGGCCGTCGACCAGGACACCATGGATGAGGTGCTGTTCCTCGGCTTCTACGACCCGCAGTCGGATGGGATCATCGTGCGCGGTTCCGAGCTGACTCCCGACATCCGCGCCGTGCTCGTGCACGAACTCACCCACGCGTTGCAGGCGCAGCACTTCGAGCTCCCACTCGGTGGTGCCGACGACTTCGTGATCCGCTCGTTGCTCGAAGGCGATTCCATCCGGATCGAGGATCGATACGTGGCGACGCTCTCGACGACGGCACAGGATCAGGTGGCCGACGCCAACGAACTGGACGAAGTCGATGCCGAGCAGCTCGCGGACGTCTCGTGGACGGTGACAGAGGCCCGGTTCGCTCCGTACGTGCTCGGGCCCTCCTTCCTCGCGATCGTGGAAGCAGCCGGCGGGAACGAAGCCGTCAACGACGCAATGCGCAACCCGCCGACACCGGTGGAGCTCCTCGACCCGCTGCGCTATCTGGATTCAACGGCCGAGACGGACTCCACGTTCCTGGAACCCGTGCAGTCGTCGACCCCGCCGGGCGCGGAATCGATCTACCTGTCGTCACCGTTCGGGCTGTTCGAGGCGGTGGTGATGTTCGATGCGTGGTTGCCCTGGTACGAGACTCGTCGGGCGCTCGACGGGTGGGATGATGCAGCGATCGCGGTCTACCGGGTAGACGGAGTGGTGTGCAGCGCGATCACGATCCGCGTGAACGATGGCCCGTCGGCCGCCGATCTCGCCTTGGCGGTGCGCGACTGGTCGGATGCCACGGGCTCTACGGTGCAGCCGAAGATCGACTACAGCGGAGGCGGGCGCCCCGAAGTGTCGTTCACCCCGTGTGCCGACACCGACCGCGAGGCGCCGCCGCTGCCGACCTTCACGCCCTCGTGGGCTGTCGACTTCGAATCGTCGTTCGTGCAGGACGCTCTGTCTGCCGCCATCGGGATCGGCCCGAACATCGCTCGTTGCGTCGCACGACGGCTCGTCGACGACGAAACCTTCCTCGAGCTGATCGACATCGTCGAATGGACCTCAGACGAGGACGACCTCTATGCCGAGAGAGTGGAAGCCTTGAGGGTCGAGTGCGAGCGCTTCAGCGATCCAGGCGCCCTGTGAAGAGCCACTCGTGGCGCGTCACTCGTCGTCGTCTGGAACTGAGTCGAACCCCGCGGCAGCGAGTCGTTCCAGAAGGACATCGCGAACGCTCTTGCCCGGCTCGCGCGCTTTGGCGCCGGTGATGCGCCAACCGAGACGGCTGGAGTAGAGCAACGGCGGGTCCTTCAGCCTGCCCGCACCGACCTCGACGGCTCGCGCGAACAGCAACTCGTGATCGGCCATCGTCATCTGCTGGAAGATCTCGCACCGAAGCCAGGCGACGCAGTTCTTGACGACGGGGAGTCGCGAATCCGCGAGCTCTTCCAGGTATTCGTCGGCGATGTACCGGAACTTCCGACCGGGATAGCTGAAGTACTGCCCGACGTCCACCTGATCGCCGGCGAGGATCGACACCGAGAACTGGCCGCTCGCCACCATCAACGGGTAGGTGTCGTGCTTGGGGGACACGCTCGCCATCACGATCGGCTCCTCGAAGCTCACCTGCGTGACCCAGTGACTGCAGTACGCCCGGCTGACACCGCCGTGATGTGCGCCCACCACCTCGACGCCCTTGATCATCTGGCCGAGGCTGCGCTTCAGGACGGGATCGATCATGGAGTCAGTCTGTCGTGTCCTCCCCGGTCATGTCTGATCGACAGCGCGCGGGGCGCCGTCGGATGTGCTCGGTGACAGCACTCGGGTGACAGCACTCGGGTGACAGCGCTCAGTTGAGATGACGCACCCATGCGGCATGCTCGCCCGCTTCGTGCGCGAGCTCGACGAACGCCCCGCGCATCACCGACAGGGCGTACATGCCACGTGGGTCCTTGTTGCGCACGTACTGGCCACGCAGGTTGTTGAGCATCCTGATCAGGATCACCCGCTCGCTCACCGGGCGCAGATGCAGCTCATCGAACGCATGGCCCTCGCCCACCAGCCGACTCCACGCAGCGACGATGCCCGCCCGGTCGTAGATCGCACCGTCGTTGAACGCATCGCCATACAGATCGCGCGTCGCCTCTCGAACGATGAAATGGCTCGGGAGCCCGACGCCCACGATGGGCACATCGATCCGACGGCCGATCTCCATCGCCACGACCGACAGGGTGATCGGGAGACCGACGCCGCGGAGCAGCACCTGGTCGATGAAGGAGTTGCGAGGGTCGTTGTAGTCCTCGCGGTTTCCTGCGACACGTCCGCGCATGACGGCCAGGATGCCGGTGAGCGATCGATCGACGCACATGTCGGCAAGCTCGTCGAGCCGTCGAACCACCTCGAACCCGTTGTCGTGACCGGTGAACGCCGCGCCCATCAACCCGCACGCAACATCGAGCGTGAGCGCCGCCGGTGGGCCCGTGACAAGGGATGCGAACTTCGCCGCCGGGTCCATGGTGCAAAGGTACCGTCGACTACGTTCGCCCGGCATGTACCCAGGTGCCTTCGTGATCAGCACACCCGACAAGCCTGCAATCGTGATGGGCGGTTCGGATTTCACCCAGACCTTCGCCCAACTCGACGCGGCGGCCAATCGGCTCAGCCGTCTGCTGCGCGCCTCTGGGGTGAAGCCGGGCGATCACGTGGCGCTGTGCATGGAGAACCACGATCGCTACTTCGAGGTGGTGTGGGGGTGCCACTACGCCGGAGCGGTGTACACCGCGTGTTCCAGTCGCCTCACCAGCAGCGAGTTGTCGTACATCTTGAACGACTGCGCGGCGAAGGTGTTCATCACCTCGAAGTACAAAGCCGACCAGGCCGCCGAGGTCGTCGCCGAGACGCCCGGAGTGGAGATGCGGTTGATGCTCGACGGCACCATCGACGGCCACGAGAGCTACGAGACGGCGGTCGCTGCCCACGAGCCGACGCCGTTGCCCGAAACCCGAGTTGCCGGGGTCGACATGTTGTATTCGTCGGGAACGACGGGCAAGCCCAAGGGTGTCACCAAGCCGTTCCCGAACGAACCGCTCGAGGGGACGGCCGCCGGAGTCGCCGGCACGCTCGGCATGCTCTTCGGATTCGGCCAGGACAGCGTGTACCTCTCGCCGGCACCCATGTATCACGCTGCTCCGTTGCGCTTCAGCATCGGCGCGATGGCCATCGGTGCGACCGTGGTCGCGATGGAGCACTTCGACGCTGAGCAGTATCTCCAGCTCGTCGAGAAGCACTCGATCACGCACAGCCAGGTCGTGCCCACCATGTTCGTGCGGATGCTCAAGCTCGACCCGGAGGTGCGCACGACGTACGACGTCT
>JAYSLK010000180.1:0-2544 GCA_043725585.1 Actinomycetota bacterium | reverse complement strand
TGGGCGATGACCAGCGGCGTGTCGATCCGTTGCTCGGATCGAGCGCCGAGTCGGCCATCATGGATGGGTGCCCGAGGGCGATACCATCCGCCGGCTCGCCGATCGCATCTCTGAACGCTTCGGTGGGCAGCGTTGCCTCCGTTCTGTGGTTCGAGATCCGCGCCTCGTCGGTCTCGATCTCACCGGCGCGGTGTTGGAAGCAGCCGATGCATTCGGCAAGCACCTGTTCCTGCGCTTCGCGCGCGATTCGGGCGAGCGCGTCACGGTGCATGCGCACCTGCTGATGGACGGCCGCTTCTCGATCGGACGCGCCTCCACAGAACCCGAGTGGCGCCGACGCCTCGAGCTGTGGTTCACCGACGGTCGACTCACCGGGATCGACCTGCCGTTGCTGCGCGCCATCCCCACCGAACGCGAGCACGAGTTGATCGACCACCTCGGACCGGACCTCTGCGGGTCGGAGCCTCCCGATCCGCTCGTCGTCGCGCTGCGGTTGCAGCGCGACCCCGGCGTCGCGTTGGCCGCAGCGATGCTCGACCAGCGCAACGTCGCGGGGTTCGGCAACGTCTACGCGGTCGAGTTGCCCTTCATCGTGGGCATCTCGCCCAACCAACCGGTGGGTGGGATCGTCGACTTCGCGTCGCTGCTGGACATCGGCGTGCCGATGATCCGCATGCATGCGGAGCGGGGTCCGCGCAACACCACCGGTCGTCGACTCGGCACGGCGGATCACTTCGTGTACGGCCGTCAGTCCTGCCCGGTGTGCGGTGCGTCGCTTGCGCACTGGACCGACCGCGACAGCCCGTGGGGGCGGATCTCTGCGTGGTGCCCCGCGTGCCAGCGCGTCGAGCCCAGCCGTTCGGTCGACGTCGCCCGTGCGAGACGGCTGCTCGCCCTGCATCCCGTGCGTCGGGACCCGTTGTTCCCGCGGTCAGAGACACCGACCGCGGGAACCGCAAGAACCGCCTCGAACGCACCGATCGACGGACCGGGCACCGGGCTCAGTGGGGACCCGTGAAGCCGAAGCTGGCGCGGAGGTTGTCGTCGGTGAGCACGTCGGTGGGCGAACCCGATGCGACGATGCGGCCTGCCATGAGGATCACCACGTCGGCGTCCTCGGCATCGGCGAGGTCGTGGGTGGCCATCGCGATGGCACATCCCCGCAACCGTTCGTCGCGGATCGCCTGAGCGAAGGTGTCGCGACCATTCGGATCGAGGCCGGCCGTCGGTTCGTCGAGCAGCAGCACGTCCGCACGTCGCGCCAGCGCCTGCGCCAGGTGAGTGCGCTGCTGCTGGCCGCCCGACAGTTCGAGCAGGGGACGGTCGGCGAACGGCGTCACGCCCATCCGCTCGATCGATTCGGCGCACAGAACCCGGTCGCTGTGACGCACCCGGCGAAGCAGACCGAGCGATGCGAACCGACCCATGGCAACCACATCGGCTGCACAGATCGGGAGGGTGTAGGACGACGCGGGGCGCTGAGCCAAGTAGCCCACACGCGCCGGCTGACCGCCCGGTGGGCCACCCGCGATCGACAGCGAACCACCGACCGGCTCGATCAGGCCGGCCAAGGTCTTGAGCAACGTCGACTTCCCCGACCCGTTGGTTCCGATCAGGCACAGCAACCCACCGGGCGGGAGCTCGATGTTCACGCCGCGCACGACCGCACGCCCGGCGTAGCCGACGTCGAGGTCGCGCGCCTCGATCGCGGTGACCGATTCGGTGGTTCCCGTTCCACGTCGAAGGCCGTCGTTCACGACACACCCTCGATCGGCAGACCGTGGTCCTTGTCGGGGCCGTGGTCCTTGTCGTGGACGTGGTCCTTGTCGTGGCCGTGGTCCTTGTCGGGGCCGTGGTCCTTGTCGTGGCCGTGGTCCTTGTCGTGGCCGTGGTCGCTGGCGTGGTCGTGCGCGTGGTCGTGTCGTTGCATCGAGGCAGGCGGCACCCCGACACCATGGCGGTTCGTGATCGCGGCGCGAATCTCGACGGCTGCGAAGGTGAGCAGGAAGATCGCAACGGCGACGGCGACCACGCTGGCACCGGCAGCGAGACCGGCGTAATAGCTGAGCAGCAGCCCGACGTACGTGGCCAACGAGCCGATGATCGCGGCGAGCCCCATCATCGCCCCGAGCCGGCGCGAGACGAGCGCAGCGGTGGATGCGGGCGCCAGCAGCATGCCGAACACCAGCAGCGTGCCGACCGACTGGAAGGAGCTGATGATCGCCACGGCGACCACCATGAGCATCAACGTCTCGAACAGGCGCACGCGGAACCCCGACGTCGCCGCCAGTTCGGGCTGGATGCACAGCAGCAGGAACGGGCGGCGGCACACCCACGCGACGACGGCGACGAACACGAGGGCAATCGACTGCCAGACCACCTCGTTCATCCGCACGCCGAGCAGCTCACCGAACAGGATGCGCGTGAGGTCGCCGGTGAAGCTCCTCGTCCGAGACGTGATCATGACGCCGAGCGCGAGCATGCCGGCGAAGAACAACCCGATCGCCGTGTCACTCGACAGGCGCGACCGCCGCGTGATCACGC
>JAYSLK010000179.1:0-20765 GCA_043725585.1 Actinomycetota bacterium | reverse complement strand
AACCAGGAACCACCACCGTGCAGCGTCGCTGTCGGACAGCCATCGCAGCGGGGTGTTCGACGGCTCGCACGCGGCGAGCACCAAGAGCACGACCAGCGATGTGTGTGCCGAAGGGGCCGACGCGATCGAGCCGCGAGCGACTCGGTGTTGCTCGGTCGTGTTGGTCATCGACGGAGGAGCACCACCGCGCGCGGGGCAACCGCAAGGGCGACGAGGTCGTCGGCGATGCGTTCCACTCGCCGCACGGTGAGGCCCCCGCGGCGAACGACGATCACGATCGCCTCGGCGTCGAGGAGCGCCGTTGACGCCTCGGGTGACGGCACGACGACTATGCAATCACCGAGCGAGCCGTCATCTGCTTGTGTGGTGAGTCGCTCGGACGCGGCGGCGTCGAGCGCGAGCACCGTGGTGGCAACCCTTCCCTCGTCACCGATCGTGCGCACGGCGTCGCCGGCCGACTGCCCGAGCAGTTCGCTCCCCCGCCGTTCGTCGAGCACCGGCACGCCTGGCCAGATGCGGCGCACCTGAGCGGTCGAGCGCAGCCGGCCGACGCGCCGGTCGAGGGTCGGAACGAGTGCGATCGCCATGAGACCGAACAGCGCCGCGGTGACTGCGTTGGCGCGAACGTCGTCGCTGCGGTCGCTCCCCGCGACCGCCGCTGCGATGACGCCGATTCGGGGTCGCGTCGAATCCACCTCGATCCGGCTCGCGGCAAGTTGCTCTTCGAGACCGGCGATGTCGTTGGCGACGACGAGCGCGGCAGCGCGCGTCTGGTCGGCATCGTCGGACTGCCCCGAGAAGAGTTGGACGTCGCGCTGGCGGTTGAGCTCGTCGAGACGGGTGCGACCGTCGGCCACGCGCGCCTCCAGCTCAGCGATGCGCCGCTCGACGGTCGCACGTTGTTCGGCGACGTTCTTCTCGACGAGCCCATCCGCGATCGCATCGGCGAGGATCGTCGCGTCCGCCGGATCGCCGGTGTCGGTTTCGATCACCAAGCGCATCACGGCGTTGGTCTGGCCCGTGTCGAGGTCGAACTCGACGGTACTGGCCGTGATCCCGGTGGCGGACTCGGCAGCCGATCGAACCCCTCCGTCGTCGAGCAGCGCCGGTTGCCGAGCGATCACGGCGTCGTAGAAGGGCCACACGACCTGGTCGGTGAGACCGATGGTGACCGTCGCTGTGTCGGAACGACCGAGATCGGGCAGCGAGGCTCCCAACGACCAGCCGAGCGCGGCGATCGCAACGATGGCCGGAGACCATCGAAGCAGCGTGCTGATGGTGAGGCGCACGCCCGCGAGGTCGGCAGTGCCCGGCCCCGTTGCGTCGAGCCGGCGTGACACGGGGCGGCCGGTGGCGTCAGGGGCGGACATCACCCGGGCAGGCTACGCGCCGGTGGTCCCGGAAGTGACGAGCTGGTCGCGACGTCGGCGGACGAAGTCGACCAACTCCTCGTCGATCGCCGCGTCGAGCGGAGGCTGCTCGAACTCCGCGACGAGCTGCTTCCAGATCGTGTTGGCCCGGTGGGTCGCGTCGACGGACCCGTCGCCGGACCATGTCTCGAAATTGCGCCAATCCGACACCATCGGCGAGTAGAAGGCACGTTCGTATCGCTGCATCGTGTGGGGCGAGCCGAAGAAGTGGCCGCCCGGTCCTACCTCGGCGATCGCGTCGACAGCGAGGTGGTCGTCGTCGACCACGATGGGTTGCAGGTACTCGGCGATCATCTGCAGCATCTCGGCGTCGATCACGAGCTTCTCGAACGAGGCGGTGAGACCCCCTTCGAGCCATCCGGCTGCGTGGTAGACGAGATTGGCGCCGCCCATCACAGCACCCCACAGCGACATGGAGCTCTCGTACGCGGCTTGAGCATCGACGGTGTTCGACGTGGTGGTGTTCGACGATCGGAACGGAAGGCCGTATCGGCGTGCGAGCTGCCCGCTGGCCTGTGCTGCCTTGGTGTATTCAGGGGTGCCGAACGCCGGCGATCCGCTGCGCATGTCGACGTTCGACGTGAACGATCCGTACATGACCGGTGCGCCGGGCAGAACGAGCTGGCTCAGTGCCACGCACGCCAACACCTCGGCGTTCTGCAGGACGAGAGCACCAGCCAGCGTTGCCGGTGCCATCGCCCCGGCAAGCGTGAACGGTGTGATGCACACCGCTTGTCCGGCGCTCGACAGTTCGATCAGCCCTTCTGCCATCGGCACATCGAGGGTGAGCGGGCTGTTGGTGTTGACGATTGCGAGGATCGCCGGGTCGGCGGCAAGGCCGGCACGGTCGGTGCCGAGAACGATCGCGGCCATATCGATCGCGTCTGCAGCACGCTCGCGGCCGAGCGCGATTCCCTGCCAGCTCTTGTCGACCAGTCGGCACAGGCTGAGGTTGAGGTCGAGATGCCTGGTTGTCGGGTCGAGATCGAGGGCTTCGAAGGGACCTCCACCTTCCTGATGGATGATGTCGAGGCTCTGGACGAGCTTCAGGTACTCGGCCTGCTCCGCTGCCGTGCCGGGTCGGCGCCCGCGGTCGAGGTCGTGACAGAAGGCCGGCCCGCCCACCGAGGTGAACGCGACGTGGTTCCCGCCGATGATCAGCGACCTGGCTGGATTGCGAGCTCGCAGACCGAACTGACGGGGGGCGAGCTCGATCGAAGCGGTGACCATGTCCGGATCGAACCGCACCATCTCGTCGCTGACAACGCATCCGGCGCCACGAAGGATCGACCGGGCGGCCGGCGACAGCATCCGCATGCCGGTTGCCGACAGCAGGCGAAGTGATGCATCGTGGATCGTCTCGATCTGATCTGCCGAGACCACCTCGATCGGCGCGTACGGATTGACGAGCGGGCGCCACGCCGGCTGACGCACCTCACCCGTCGTGCGACGTTGCCGAACTCGACCCATGCGGCTCACGGCGAGAGGGTAGCTGCTGTGCCTCGTTGCTCCCTTCGGCACTGGTCACCGATCCGTCGGAGGCGCATGATGCCACCATGAGGACGAACGCGTTCGGATTCGTGGTGTGTGCCTCGTTGCTGGTCATCGGTTGCAGCGACACCGAGAGTTCGTTGCCGTCATCGCCCACCTCCGGCTCGCCGACCACGGCATCGCCCGCGTCGACGACACCCGCGACGCCACCCGCGACAACACCCGCGACGTCGTCACCCGCGAGCTCGTCACCCGCGAGCTCGTCACCCGCGAGCTCGACACCGGCAAGCTCGACGACACCCGTTTCGACCACCGCGACCACGGTCGAGTGCGAGATGATCGGCACTCGCGGTGGAGCGTCCTCGAACTTCCCAGGTGGGCTCACCTCGCTGGTGGGCATCGACATCCGCACGGGCGCTCACGACTGCTACGAACGGATCGTCATCGAGTTCGCCCAAGGCGATGCGCCGACGCCCGGCATCGAGCCCGGCCATTGGATCCGCTACACCGATGACCCGATTGCCCTTGGCCAGACCGACGACCAGTTCGTGACGATTCGGGGCACCGCACATCTGCTGATGTCGGTCGAGGCGTGGATGTACGACGTTGACGAGCAGCGCCGGCCGACCGGCTACGCCGGTCCGATCGACCTGTTCCCCACCAACGTCACCACGATCGAAGAGATCCGGCTGATCGACAACTCCGAGGGGGTGCAGGTGTGGGCCGTCGGACTCGATCGCGAGCGCGATGTGCGCGTCACGACCCTCCAGGATCCGCAACGACTGGTGATCGACGTCGGGTTGTGACCGGGCCGAATCACCCGGCGACGATCAGCGAGCAGCGAGCAGCGATCAGCGAACGGCGACGAGGTCGACGACGAAGACGAGGGTCTCGCCGCCCTTGATGACGCCACCAGCGCCACGGCTGCCGTACCCCATGTCTGCCGGAATGGTGAGACGGCGGCGCCCGCCGACCTTCATGCCGGCGACGCCCCTGTCCCAACCTTCGATCACGTCGCGAGCGCCCAGTCGGAAGTCGAACGTGTCGCCCCGGTTCCAGCTGGCGTCGAACTCCTTGCCGGTGCTCCAGGCCACGCCGGCATAGTGCACGATCACTCGCTTGCCGACGACGGCTTCATCGCCGTCGCCGACGATCTCGTCCTCCATCAGCAGATCGGAGGGCGCCTCGCCCTCGGGGATGGTGATGGAGGGCTTGGTCCGCTCGGTCATGAGCGCCGACCCTAGCGGCCGACCCACTGCCCCAGGGGCATCACGCAGGTCGGACGTAGGTGCCCTGCGCAACCGCCACCGGCTTGGCGATGTCATCGGTCCAGGCCACGATCGAACCGATGATCGACCGGCGTCCGACCTGATGGAGGTCGGCTCGAGCCCGCAGCACCGCCCCCCGAGCAGGTCGCATGAAGCGGATCGAGAGCTCGCTCGTGAGCGTCATCGGCTCGATACCGATCGCCGTGAAGCACGCGTAGTAGAGCGCCGCGTCGCACACGCCGAACACCGTGGGTCCGCTGATGATCCCACCTGGGCGCAGCGAGATGCTGTCGGTGGGCAGCATCGCGATCGCCCATTGATCGCCCACTGCCTCGCACCGGTTCGGGCTCCCGGCAAAGTCACGCGCCAGGAACGCGTTGACCTCATCGACGGTCACGAGGCTCATGTGGGTCGTTCGCCCGACGGGAAGCAATCGAGCAGGAACAGGCACTCCATCGCCACCTGGGCGGCGAGGCTGCCGGTGATGCCGAGATGATCATGCGGAGGGCTGACGGTATTGATGTCGAATGCGATGAACTCCAAGCCGCGAAGCGCCCGGAGCAGTCCGAGACCTTCACGAACCGTGATGCCTCCCCAAGACGGTGTGACGACTCCAGGGGCGACGGACGGGTCGAACACGTCCATGTCCCAACAGAGGTAGATCGGCAGGCCGCCGACGTGCTCGCGGATGCGCCGTGCGAGTCCGCCAACTCCCATGTCGATGATCTCGGCCATCGTGATGACGGCGTAGCCGAGTTCCCGCGCGAGTTGGTTGATGCCGAGGTGTTCGCCGTAGTCGGTGTCTCGAACGCCGACGTGGATCGAGGTGGTCGGGTCGACGATGCCTTCGTCGACCACGTGGATGAACGTGTTGGCGTTGTTGAACTCGTATGGATAGATGTCCTTGTACGCATCGGTGTGTGCGTCGACGTGCAGCAATGCGAACTCGCGTCCCAGGCCGGTCTTGAGCGCTCGTAGTTGTGGGAGCGACACCGCACCGTCGCCGCCGAAGGTGAGCGGCGTGGCCCCGGCAGAGATGATGTCGGCGACGGCGCGTTCGATGGCGGGGAAGCTCTGATCCACGTTGCCGGGCAATACGTGCACGTCGCCGAGGTCGACGACCCCGAGCCGTTCCAACAGGTTCACGCCGAAACCGTCGAGGTGCTCGGCCACCAGCGCGGAGTTCGCACGCACGTGCGCTGGGCCGCTACGCGAACCGATCCGCGTGGGGTGATAGCCCATGTCGAAGGGCACGCCCAGCACCGCACACGCACTTCCCACGGCGTCGAGTCGTGCCGGCACGCCGAACAACGTTCCGACGGGTCCGATGTGTGATGGGTTCATGACGTGTCCTTCAATCGGGTCGAGCGTAGAACTGCGATGCCCACTGGCGGAACTGCAGGAAGGGACCGTCGGTGTCGGCGAGCGCCGGTCGCTCGACGAAGCGTTTGTGCTCCCAGATCGGCTTGTCCTCGAGGAGTTGGCGGGACACCTCGTCGACGAACGCCTGGCCGACGGTCGGTGTGACGCGATCGTCATCGAAGCGGCGGACGGCAAAGGTGAACCGCATCTCGCAACGGTCGCGCTCGATCGGTGTGGCGCAGCCGAGCAACACGGTCTCGACGATGCCGCTGAAACGGACGACCGAGAAGCCGGGTCCGTAGCCGTCGCTGTCGATTCGGCCCTCGGTCGGACCGCGCGGCGTGGAGAAGAACTGGGTCGATCGCATGTGCGAGTGCGGGCCGTCGGTGTCGTAGCTGTCGAGCCGGGGCACCTCGGCCGTGCCGTGGACGTACCGGAAGTGCGCCGAGTCGACGCCGTTCTCGGCCATCTCCTGCCACGGGGTGGCGATCTCGAAGAACCGTACGAACGGATCCGAGAAGGCAGCTCCCACGTCGCCGTCGGCGAGCTCGAGCACCTTGGGCACTTCCCACTGCGGTTGTTCGTCGTGCGGGTGGTACCAGGCCATCACGAGGCCGTTGCGCTCGACCACCGGGTAGGTGCGCAGCCGGGCCTTGGCGTTCGTCCGCTCGCTGTAGGGGATGCACGTGTTTCGTCCCTGAGCATCGAATCGCCACGCATGGAACGGGCAGGCGATCTCGTCGCCCTGCACCGATCCGCCGTGGCCGAGGTGGGCGCCGAGGTGCGGGCAGTAGGCGTCCTGCACGTGGGCGAGCCCGGCGCTGTCGCGCCAGAGGACCAGCTCGCGACCGAAGGCCCGTCGTGGCAGCACCGCAGCCGCGGCCAGCTCGTTCCCCCACGCGAGGGCGAACCAGCCGAACGGGATCGGCCACGGCCAGCGTTCGTCGGGGCCGGAGCCGCTCATCGATCGAGCCCGAACACTCGGGTCGCGTTGCCGCTCAGGAACTTCGGCCACACCTCGTCGCGCAACGGCACGCCGGGCAGTTCGGAGAAGATCCGATCGAGGCTCAGACCCATCGGGAAGTAGCCGGCGTACATCACCTTGTCGCTGCCTCGGGTGTTGGCGAAGTCGATCACGGCCTGCGGGTAGTACCTCGGCGCGAAGGCGGAGGTCGAGTAGTACAGGTTCGGCCACTTGAGCAACAGCTTCACCGCGAGGTCGACCCACGGCTCGGCCCCATGGCGCATCACGAACACGAGCTCAGGGAAGTCCCAGCACACCTCGTCGATCAGTTCTACGTGCTGAGGAGCAAGCGGGAGCCGCGGTCCGGGCACTCCCACGCAGCACAGGACGGGGAGCCCGAGCTCGATGCACGTGGCGTACACCGGGTACGTCCGCTTGTCGTTGATCGGCAGCGGAGGATTGCATCCCGACGGAAACAGCGACACACCGCGGATGCCGAACTCGTCGTGCGCCCGACGAATCGACCGCACCACGTCCATGCCCCCATTGGGATCGACCTGCAGGCAACCGAAGAAGCGGTCAGGGTGCTTCACGATCGCGTCGTTCTGCAGCCCGCCCGCGCTGTCGACGCCGATGAGCGCCTTGGCGATGCCGTGGCCGTCCATCTGATCGAGCGTCCAGGCGATCATGTCGACACCGTCGGGGTCGGCCGGCACGTCCTTGAACATGTATTGCGCGGGCATGGCCATCTGCTTGCTCTCGGCGTCGCGCAGCGTGGGTTGGAGGAAGCGGTACCAGTGCTCGCGCGCACCCGGTTCGGGGATGCCCATCATCAGATCGACCACGCCGATCCCGCCGTCCCCGGCCGCGCTCAGCTGTGGCATTCCCATCGCCCGGCGACGTTAGCCAACATCGACCCAACGCGATGAGAGATGAGTGGCGGTGGCGCACTCATCTCTCATCGCGAGTCAGGTGGTGAGCTGGGGCAGCAGGGTGCGGAGCGCTGCCATCAGAGCGTCCACGTCGTCGCCGGTGTTGTACATCGCGATCGAGATGCGCAACAGCACGTCGTCGCGGAAGCGATGCACGGGCGTTTCGACTCGGAACTCGTCGTACAGACGCTGCTTGAGGACGACCGGATCGAGGTCCGGCAGGCGCACGACCGCCAGCTGGGCGAACCATTCGAAACCGTCGTCGGCATACACGGATCGCTGTCCGGTGAGCTCGTCGACCCGACGCAGTGCGTCCGCCAGCCGTGCCCGGCACCGGGCTTGCACCGCTGGCCAGTCCTGCGCGGTCATCCACTCGATTGCGGCGGGCGTCGCGAGGAACGGCGCGAGATCGCGTGTGCCCTGCCACTCGTGGTGGTCCACGAACTGCGAATCGCTGGGATGGTCGCTGTCCCAGCCCCAGCTGACCACCAACGGGCGCAGGAGGTGCCGCACGTCTCGTCGCGCGTAGAGGAACGCCGATCCCTTCGGCGCGCACATCCACTTGTGGTTGGCACCGGTGTAGATGTCGGCGCCGAGCGCGGTGAGATCGAGGGGAACGTGGCCGGGGATGTGAGCCCCATCGATGATGGTGAGGATCCCCGCCTGACGCGCACGTCGAACGAGCTCCTCGACCGGGAACCGCATCGCCGTCGCACTGGTCATGTGGCTCAGGAACAACACCTTTGTCCGGCTGCTGCGCCGTGCCCACACCCGTTCGACGAACTCGTCGGCCGTGAGCCCAAAGGGGATGTGCGCCTGCACGTGGTGGGTGCCGGTCATCGAACAGATCACCTTCCACGTTCGGTCCATCGCGCCGTACTCGTGGTCGGTGGTGAGGATCTCGTCGCCCGGCTCGAGCGCATCGAGGGCGAGGCTCTTGGCCACCATGTTGATCGCAGTCGTCGGATTCGGGAAGTGCACGAGCTCGTCTGCGGCACACCCCACATAGCTGGCCAGCCGCGTACGCGCCTCGGCCAGCAACGGTTCGGCCCGGCGCTGCAGCCACTCCACCGGCTGGTGCTCCATCTCGAGCTGCAGCTGCTGGTATCGCTCGAAGACCGGTCGAGGCACCGCTCCGAACGAGCCGTGGTTCAAGAAGACGACGTCGGGGTCGAGCAGGAAGGGCGAGCGATCGGGCACCGGCCGAGGTTAGTTTCGGGGGCATGGCGCTCCCCAGCATCGGCCTCGGCCGCGACGAGATCCTCGACCGGCTCGATCAGATGAAGTCCAACGACGTTCGTTGGCGCGATGGTCACGCGTTCACGCTCGCTTACAACGCCGGCGACGACGTGATCGCCGTCGCAGAGGAGGCGTACCGACGGTTCAGCTCCGAGAACGCACTCAACACCGACGCGTTCCCGAGCCTGCGCGCGATCCAGGCAGACGTGGTCGGCATCGTGGCCGAGTGGCTGAACGCCGGCACGGAAGGAGCCGGTTTCATGACCACCGGCGGCACCGAGAGCTTGCTGATGGCCGTGAAGGCAGCTCGCGAGCGTGGACGCAACGAACGCAACATCACCCGGCCCAACGTGGTGCTTCCCACCTCTGCTCATGCCGCGTTCGAGAAGGGCTGCTACTACTTCGGGCTCGAGAGCCGACGGGTGCCGGTGAGCGCAGACTGGAAGGCCGACGTCGATGCGATGGCGGCCGCGATCGACGACGACACCGTGCTCGTGGTCGGTTCAGCTCCCCAGTATCCCCAGGGTGTGATCGACCCCATCCCGGGCATCGCCGCGCTTGCGGCCGAGCGCGACATCAACTGCCATGTCGACGCATGCATGGGCGGCGTCACGCTGACGTATCTCCGCCGTCTCGGGCACGACATCCCGCCGTGGAACTTCGAAGTGCCAGGGGTGACCAGCGTCTCCGTCGACCTGCACAAGTACGGATACACGGCCAAGGGTGCCTCGGTGATCATGCATCGGTCGAAGCAGCTGCGCGCCTATCAGACCTTTCTCACCGACAACTGGCTCGGCGGCTTCTACGGGTCGTCGGGTGTGCTCGGCACGAAGAGCGGAGGCGCGATGGGTGCCGCGTGGGCGGTCCTGCACTACCTCGGCGACGACGGCTATCGACGAGTGACGGCAGCAGCCCGGAGCGCGTGCGAGGAGCTCGCAGCAGCGATCGCGGCCACACCAGAGCTGACGCTGCGTGCTCAGCCGGAGGCCACGCTGCTCGCCTTCGGAGCAGCCGCCCCCGCCGACCTCGATGTCTTCGCCGTTGCCGATGGGCTCTGGCGCCGCGGTTGGTACCTCGATCGCCAAGGCCCGCCGGAGTCGCTGCATTGCACCGTGAACGCCGTGCACGTCGGCAAGATCAATGCCTTCATCGCCGACCTGCGCGCCTGCATCGACGAGGTACGGGCGGCCAACACCTCGGGCGACCAGGGGGCCTACGGAACCGTCGAATAGACGAACGTCGCAGGTGTCCGGGGTCGCCTGGGGGCCGCTGCCCGATCAGCGGGTCTGATACATCTCGCGGAACAGGACCGTGATCGCCTGGTCGCTCGCGATGCGGCGATTCCAACCGCTCCGGGCCTGGTTCCATGCCGCGGCGTCCACGCCGTGCAACGCCGCCATCGGTCCGAGCATCGACACGTCGTGGTTCACCGTGGCGATCGAGCGAACGATCCTCGCGTAGAGCTCGAGACTCACCCCGGCGATGGGGTCGATGTCGACCCTGGTGTCCGGCTCGGTTCGGTGTTCCATCGTCACCTTCGTGTCGCGCATGAGATGCCCCTTCGATCGTGGGAACCGACGCACCCGCGTGCAGCGATGTCGCGCGATCCTCGAGTGACGTTCGGAGTCGAGGTCGTGTTGGATCGGTGTGACACGATGACGTCCATGCCGCACTTCCAGCCGCACCCGACGCCGCTTCGTTTCGGCATCTTCATGCCCCCGATGCACAAGACGGGCGTGAACCCCACGCTCGCCCTGCACCGCGATCTTCAGCTGATCGAGCACCTCGATCGGCTCGGGTACGCCGAAGCATGGATCGGCGAGCACCATTCGGCAGGCTCGGAGCTCATCGCCAGTCCGGAAGTCTTCATCGCTGCAGCTGCCGAGCGCACCAAGCACATCAAGCTGGGTACCGGGGTGAACTCGCTCCCCTATCACCACCCGTTCATCCTCGCCGACCGCATCGTGATGCTCGACCACCTCACCCGCGGCCGGATGATGTTCGGTGCCGGCCCGGGCCAGCTCACCAGCGACGCGGCGATGCTGGGTATCGATCCCCTCGATCAGCGCCCGCGGATGGAGCAGGCATTCGATGTGATGATGCGCTTGTTCGCGGGCGAGACGGTCACCGAGAAGGCGGAGTGGTTCACGTGTGACGAAGCGGTGCTGCAGGTGCGGCCGTACAGCGATTTCGATGTCGCCGTCGCGTCATCGATGTCGCCATCGGGTTCGAAGCTTGCCGGCCGTTACGGCACCGGGATGCTGTCGATCGCGGCCACCGAACCCGCCGGGTTCCAAGTGCTCGACTACAACTATCAGGTGTGGCAGGAAGAGGCGGTCCGCAACGGACATGACGCGCCGCGCGACAAGTGGCGGCTGATGGGCCCGATGCACATCGCCGAGACCGTCGAGCAGGCCAAGGAGAACTGCAAGTACGGCCTGCAATGGGTGTTCGAGTACCTGAGCCACATCATCCCGATGGGCGACCCCAACGGTCCGCCAGGGCCCACCGACTACGACGAGATCATCGACCAGGCCAACGAGAGCGGCCGGATGGTCATCGGGACGCCGCAGATGGCGATCGAACAACTCGAGCGGCTGATCGACAAGACCGGAGGCTTCGGCGCCTACCTCTTCCTCGGCGCCGACCTGGCCGACTTCCCTGCCACGCTGCGCAGCTACGAGCTGTTCGCCGACCAGGTGATGCCTCACTTCACCGGCCAGCTCACGTCGGTCCAGAACAGCTACGACCGAATCGTCGGGGCCGGGAGCCGATGGGTCGATGCCACGCTCGGCGCTCAGCTCACGTCGATCGCCGAGTACGAAGAGGAGCGCGCCAAGCGTTGAGCTGACCGAACGGGGCAGCGCGACCCGGACTCGTCGGGAGCGACAGGCGCTGCTCGGTCAATGGTTCTGGACGTGCTGGAAGCCGAATCGGCCCCTTGATGCACAGGTTGCCGTGGGTGATCGAGTGGTTGATCGGGCTGGTCGCCTTCACGATCGAGTTGTCCTGCACGTGTCGTCCGACGAACGGGGCGTTGTGATGTTCGGTGATGCCGAGCGTCCAGCACAGTTGGCCGCGGGTCGGCCTTGGCGCAAGCGTGGGCGAGCTCGCGGATCCCCTCAGCCGGTTGGTGATGGTGCTGTCGATAGGTCGCCATGACGGCCCCCGCCGGCTTCTCACCGGTTCCACATCGTGGATCGGTTCCTCTTCGTGGAACAGGATCGAACCTAGCAAGTCCTCGTTTGCCTCGCGGCACAGATGATCTCCGAGACGCGGTCGAGCCAGACATCGCAGGCGACCGTGAGTCGTCTGTGCTCTCCCGTGGCGATGAGGTCCATGATCAACCCGCTGAAACCAGCCTTGATCAGCCCTGCCTCCAGCTCGACCCGGTCGGCCGGCACCCCTTCGGAGAGCAGTCGGAGCTCGAGGTCGTGGCGCCACACCCCGATCTGGTCGGCGCGCACGTCGCCTGCGAGCCCGGTCACCGAGGTGTCGAGGGCCGCCGCTTCGTAGTTGAGGCGCACCAGCGCGAGGTTGGCCGGGCTGGCGTTCATCCAGCGCCACCAGCGCCGGTACAGCTCCACCTGGGACATCTGGGGACGGCGCTTCAGCCACACATCCTGCACGGCGATCTGTTGCAGGATGCCGCGGTCGAGCGCGGCGGTGATCAGATCCTCTTTCGACCCGAAGTGGTGGACGAGCCGGTTGATGCTCACGTCGAGCGCCGCGGCCATCGGCCGAAGGGTGGCCTGGGCAAGACCGTGGTCGGCGAGGTAGACGACGATGCGATCGAGCAGCTCCTGGCGCCGCTCGAGATCGGGTGTCCTGGCCATGGCGGCACCCTAGTAGTGCTCGGGGTGGACCGTGGATCCTGTGGTGACCCCGCCCGACAGCGTGCGTTGCACGAGCGGAACACCGGGCCGGTACACCAGGTGCGAGTACGACGGCGCGTCGAGCAACACCATGTCGGCGCGGGCGCCGGGCACGAGCCGTCCGAGGTCGGGGCGCCGCAGCGCGGCCGCGCCGCCGACGGTGGCCGCCAGCAGCGCCTCGTCGATCGTCATGTGCATCTCGCGCACTGCGAGCGCGATGCAGAACGACATCGAGGTGGTGTAGCTGCTGCCCGGGTTGCAGTTGGTGGCGATCGCCACCGAGACCCCGGCGTCGATCGCACGACGCGCGTCGGGATACGGCTGGCGCGTGGAGAAGTCGGCGGCGGGCAAGAACGTCGCCACGGTGTCGCTGCCGGCGAGGGCGTCGATGTCGTCGTCGGTGAGATAGGTGCAGTGATCGACCGATGCGCAGCCGAGCTCCACTCCGAGTTGTACCCCGGGTCCGTGCCCGAGTTGATTCGCATGCAACCGACCGCCCAGACCTCGAGCCATGCCGGCCTGCAACACGGCTCGGCACTGGTCGGCATCGAAGGCGCCCACCTCGCAGAACGCATCGATCCAGCGCGCGTGCGGGAGCGCCGCGTCGAGCATGTCCGTGCACACGTGGTGCACGTAGTCGTCGGCGCGGCCGTCGAACTCGGGCGGTACGACATGGGCTCCGAGGAAGGTGGTGTGCTCGGTGAAGCCCTCGGCCACCCGCAGGCATCGTGCTTCATGTGCCGACGTGAGGCCGTAGCCGGACTTGATCTCCACCGTGGTGATGCCGGCTCGTGCTGCTTCGGCGCGTCGGAGCGCCGTGGATCGGTGCAGCTCGTCGTCTTTGGCGCGGCGGGTCGCATCCACCGAGGAGCGGATGCCTCCGGCCTGGTACGGCGCTCCGGCCATTCGGGCGGCGAACTCGTCGCCACGGTCGCCGGCGAACACCAGATGGGTGTGGCTGTCGACGAAACCGGGGATCACACAGCGGCCCTCGGCATCGATGCGGTCGTCGCCTGTCGCTCCCTGTGGTTCGATGGAGACCACGTCGCCGTCGACGATGACCACGGCGACGTCGCGGCGGATGCCCAGTGGACCTTCGCCGGAGGAGGTCTGGTTGGTCACCAGCATCCCGATGTTGTCGACGACGGTGGCGCGGCCGGCGGTCATGAGATCGACCGCCACACGGCGCTGATCGACTGGTGCAGTTCGGCACCCACGTCGATCGAGACGTGGCGTCCGTCGCGCACGATCACGCGACCGCTCGCGACCACGTGATCGATGTCGGCCGCAGTGGCGGCGAACACCGCGGTGGCCAGGGAGTGCTCGGTCCCTCCCCCGGCCGTGCGAACACTGTCGAGGCGCACGGTGACCAGGTCGGCGAGTGTGCCGACACCGAGGCGACCGGCGTCGGGCCAACCGAGGCTGCGATGCCCGGCACTCGAGGCGGCCTCGAGCAGTGCGGGCACCGGATGGTTGCCACGCACCAACGTCTCGAGACGCTCGTCCAGCTCGGTTGCCCGCATCTCTTCGAACAGGTCGATCACGGCGTGCGAGTCGCTGCCGAGAGCGATCGAGATCTCGCGCTCGCGGAACGCGGCCGTGTCGCCAATGCCGTCGGCGAGGTCGCGTTCGGTCGTCGGGCACATGCACACACTCGATCGGTGCATCTGCAACAACCGCACGTCGTGTTCGGTGAGATGCGTCGCGTGCACTGCGGTGAAGGCTGCATCGAGCGCGTGGCGCTCGGCGAGCAGCTCCATCGGCGTCAGCGCGAACGCTTCGACGCACTGATGGTTCTCGGCAGGTTGTTCACTCACGTGGGCGTGCAACGGCATCGCTCGCTCGATTGCCCAGCCGGCGACCCGCCCGATCGAGACCGGGTCGACCGCGCGCACCGAGTGGACGGCGCACCCGACACGGACCGAGCGCGACTCGTGTGTGCGCAGCGCCTCGACTCGTTCGATCCAGCGTTCGACGCGGACATCGCTGAAGCGCATCTGCACCGGATTCGGCGGAGTGCCGATGCCGCTCTGCAGGTAGCAGGTGTCGAGCAGGGTGATCCGGATGCCGGCGTCGGATGCCGCGGCGATCAGCGCCTCGCCGACGACGTTGGGGTCGCGATACGGCGTTCCATCAGCCTGGTGATGCAGGTAGTGGAACTCGCCGACGCAGGTGATCCCGGCGAGGGCCATCTCCGCGAAGGTCGCCCGAGCCAGCCGGTGGTACGAGTCGGGCTCGAGCGCGACGGCCAGGCGGTACATCTGGTCGCGCCACGTCCAGAACGACCCGACCCCATCGTGCGTGCGGCTCCGCAACGCCCGATGGAACGCGTGGCTGTGGGCGTTGGCCAATCCGGGCAGCGTGAGGCCGTTCAGTCGAATCGTGCCCTCGGGCAGTTCGTCGATGCTCGCCTGCGGCGTCACGTTGACGATGCGATCCCCATCGATCTGCACCAACACGTCGGCCACCGCATGGTCGCCGCCCAGCCAGGCGAGCTCGCAGTGGTAAGCGGCGGTGCTCAAGGTCAGCTCCCGATGCGCCGGACGAACTCGGTGATCCGTTCGACGAACGCCGCACGATGGAAGCGCTCGAACTGCTCCCACGTGGTGAACGTGGTGGGATCGGTCACCCGGTCGAGGAACAACCTCCCGTCGAGGTGATCGCACTCGTGCTGGAAGGTGCCGGCGGTGAGCCCCCGCTTGATCTCGTGGTGGGCCACGCCTTCGCGGTCGAGGTACTGCACGCTGATGTTCACGTGGCGCATCACGTTGCCGCGCAGGTCGGGCACCGACAAGCAACCCTCGTTGATCTCCACCAGTTCGTCGTCGAGGAACTCGATCCGTGGGTTGACCACGATGGTCAAGGGGATCTGCGGCTTGTACGGGTAGCGAGGGTTCTCGTTCACCTCGATGGTCGTGATCCGCAACGGCACCCCGATCTGGTTGGCGGCGATACCGGCGCCATTCGCGGCGTGCATGGTGTCGACCAGATCGTCGATGAGCTGCTGCACGTCGGGCGACGCGAGCTCGATTTCAGTGACCTCGCGTGCCCGCTCTCTCAGCACCGGGTGCCCGACGGTGAGGATCTCGCGGACGGCCATGTCAGGCGTTCCACAGCACAGGGAACAGCGGGTGGTCGAGGGCAGAACCCGCAGCAAGCTCATCTTCGAGGTCGGGGAACGGTGGCGAGGTGACCCATCGTCTCGGCGCGTGCACCATGTCGTCGCCGAGGAAGCGCACACTGAGCACCCGCCGACGGCTTCGGCCGCTCACCCCACCGGCGGCGTGCAGCGTGAGCATGTGGAAGAACACGGCGTCTCCGGGCTCGAGCTCCCAGCCGATGATCCGAAACGCGGGGTTGCCGTCGATCGCAGGCAACTCCTCGAGCGAACCGTCGGGGAACCACTTGGCCTGACCGTCGAGGAAGGTGCGTGGCATGTACCACGGTCCGAGATGCGAGCCGGCGACGAACTCGAGCGTGCTCTCGCGGTCGACCGGGTCGACCGGGCACCACATGCTGACGTTCAGGCGCCCGTCGACGTTGTAGTACGGCAGGTCCTGGTGCCAGGGTGTGCGCTGCTTGGTTCCCGGCTCTTTCACGAGCACATGGTCGTGATAGAGCCGAACCTGGGTCGCGCCCATCAGCTCTCCGGCGAGTCGGGCAGCGCCGCTGTCGCGGATGAACCGCTCGATTTCGGGGATGCGCCGCCAGTTGCAGAAGTCCTCGATGAACGCGCCGTCGTCAGTGGCGCTCGCTCGCATCGCGGTGCCGGACAGCGATGCAAGGTTGGCGTCGATCGCCGCTTCGGCCAAGGCGACGTGTTCGCTCGTGAACGCGCCGCGCACGCACACCGCTCCGTCGCGCCAGTAGTCGCCCTCGATCGTGCGTCCGCCGACCGTGAGCATCTCGATGTCGTGCTCCATGGTCACGATTCCAGCATGGGAATGCGCACCCCGCGCGCCGCGGCAACATCGGTGGCGATGTCGTAGCCGGCGTCGGCGTGGCGGATGACCCCCATACCGGGGTCGTTGACGAGTACTCGCGAGAGCTTCTCCGCGGCGAGGTCGGTGCCGTCGGCGAGCGCCACCATGCCTGCGTGGATCGATCGCCCGATGCCGACACCACCGCCGTGGTGGATGCTCACCCACGTGGCGCCGCTGGAGGTGTTGACGAGCGCATTCAGTAGCGGCCAGTCGGCGATCGCGTCGCTGCCGTCGAGCATCGACTCGGTCTCGCGATAGGGCGAGGCGACCGATCCCGAGTCGAGGTGATCGCGACCGATCACGATCGGCGCATTCAGCTCTCCCCGCCGAACCATCTCGTTGAAGCGCAGGCCGAGGCGGTGGCGTTCGCCGTAGCCGAGCCAACAGATCCGCGCCGGGAGGCCTTGGAACGCAACGCGCTCCTGGGCCATCGTGATCCAACGATGAAGGCCTTCGTCGTCGGGGAACTCCTCCAGCACCGCACGGTCGGTCGCCGCGATGTCAGCGGGGTCGCCGGAGAGCGCGACCCACCGGAAGGGACCCTTGCCCTCGCAGAACAGCGGGCGGATGTACGCGGGGAGGAACCCCGGGTAGTCGAAGGCTCGTTCGAAGCCGCCGAGCTGCGCCTCCGTGCGCAGGCTGTTGCCGTAGTCGAACACTTCAGCACCCTTGTCGAGGAACCCCACCATCGCCCGACAGTGCGTTGCCATCGACTCCCGCGAGCGCCGGATCAGCTCCTGCGGATCGGTGCGGGCCATCTCGGCCGTAGCTGCTGGGGTGAGGTCGGCCGGCACGTAGCTGAGCGGGTCGTGAGCACTGGTCTGATCGGTCACGATGTCCGCCGGGAAGTCCATCGCCAGCAACTGCGGGACGAGCACGGCAGCATTGCCGACCAGTCCGACGGACAGGGCGCGCTTGTCGTCGCGGGCCCTGATGCACCTGGCGACGGCATCCTCCACCGAATCGGCGATCTCGTCGAGGTAGCGGTGCTCGACCCGGCGTTCGGCTCGCCACGCGTCGACCTCGATGCACAGCGCGACACCACCGTTCATGGTGACGGCAAGTGGCTGCGCGCCGCCCATGCCGCCGAGCCCGGCCGTGAGTGTGATCGTGCCGGCGAGGGTGGCGTCGTAGCCGGGGCCGGAGAACTTCTTGCGGCCAATCTCGGCGAAGCATTCGTACGTGCCCTGCAGGATGCCCTGCGTACCGATGTAGATCCACGAACCCGCCGTCATCTGGCCGTACATCGTGAGGCCCATCGCCTCGAGCCGCCGGAACTCGTCCCAGTTGCCCCACTGAGGCACCAGGTTCGAGTTGGCCAGCAGCACGCGTGGCGCCCACTCGTGTGTGCGGAACACGCCGACCGGCTTGCCGCTCTGCACGAGCATCGTCTCGTCGGCCTTGAGCGTGGTGAGCGTTCGGGCCATCGCGTCGAACGCGTCCCAGCTGCGGGCGGCCCGTCCGGTGCCGCCGTACACGACGAGGTCGTCCGGTCGCTCGGCCACTTCCGGATCGAGGTTGTTGTGCATCATCCGGTGGGCCGCTTCCTGCGGCCACCCGAGACAGCTGAGGTCGGTGCCGCGATTGGCGCGGACGGGACGGGGACCAGACATCTAGAGGACCTCCAAGGAGCCGATGGTGGATTCGACGGCGTCGAGCACGCTGCCGTCGGCGAGGCGTGACTCGGCGATGCGCAGATCGGGTGACAGCCAGCGATCAGGGCCGGGACCGGCGACGTCGCGGCGCAGCACGTCGAGCGCCGCTCCGGTCGCCGGGCCCGGCCGCAGCGGGCTGCGGAGGTCGAGAGCCGCCGCCGCGCACACCAGTTCGACCGCAAGGATGCGCCGCAGGTTGTCGACGCTGCGCCGCAACTTGCGGGCGGCCGCCCACCCGTTCGACACGTGGTCCTCCTGCATCGCGCTCGTGGGCAGCGATTGGGTGCTCGCCGGCACCGCGAGGCGCTGGTTGTCCATCGCCATCGCCGCCTGTGTGTAATGGGCGATCATCATCCCGCTGTTCACGCCGGCGTCGGGCGACAGGAACGGCGGCAGGCCGTGGGACCGGGCGACATCGAGCAGGCGATCGGTGCGGCGCTCGCTGATCGCCGACAGCTCGCTCGAGGCGATGGCGAGGAAGTCGCACACGAACGCGACCGGCGCTCCATGGAAGTTGCCGCAGCTCTCCACCCGACCGTCGGGCAGGATCATCGGGTTGTCGATCGCCGCGTCGAGCTCGCGCTCGGCGATCGTGCGGGCATGGTGGATCGTGTCGAGCGCGGCGCCGTGCACCTGCGGAGTGCAGCGCAGCGAGTACGCGTCCTGCACCTTGCCGTCGCCGACGCGATGGCTGGCCACCATCGGTGAACCGCCGAGGATGCGCTGCATGTTGCGCGCGCTCACCGCCTGGCCCACCTGCGGACGAAGTGCTTGCAGGTCTGCGGCGAACGCCCGGTCGGTGCCCATGATGCCCTCCACCGTCATCGAGGCGGTGATGTCGGCGAGCCGGGCCAGCGCCGAGAGATCGTGGAGCGCGAGGCAGAGCATGCCGAGGATGCCATCGGTGCCATTGATCAGCGCCAGCCCCTCCTTGGCCCTGAGGACCAACGGGTGCAGGCCGGCACGCTCGAAGGCGACGATGGATGGCTCGACGGTTCCGTCGGCTGTCGACACCTCCCCTTCGCCGATGAGCGACAGCGCACAATGGCTCAGCGGGGCGAGATCGCCGCTGGCACCGAGCGAGCCGTGCTCACGAACCACCGGCGTGATGTCGTGGGCCAGCATCGCCAGTTGGAGATCGACGATCTCGGGACGAACGCCCGAGTACGCCATCGACAGGCTGCGCGCCCGAAGAAGCAGCAACGCGCGCACGACTTCGCGCTCGACGGCGTCGCCCATTCCCGTCGCATGCGATCGCACGAGGGCGACCTGCAGCTCTGCGGTTCGATCGGAGGGGATGACCGTGGCGGCCAGCGAACCGAAGCCGGTGGTGACGCCGTAGACCGGCGTCTCCTGGGTGACGAAGCCGTCGACCAGGGCCGCCGAACGTTGCATCGCATGGCGGGTGTCTTCGCCAAGGCGCACCGGATGGTGCCGGCGCGCGACGGCCACGACCTCGTCGATCGTGAGGCCAAGCCCCCGCAACTCGATGACCGGCGTGTCGTCCATGGCTTCCATCTGGTGGCAGATGCTGCCATACTACGCAACATGCCGCAAGTACTTGAAACGCTGCGTGCGACCGATCGTGGGCTGAGCCTGGTGCGCGAGGTCGCCGACAACCCGCTCGGACGGTCGCTCGCCGATCTGGCGCGTGCCGTCGATCTCAGCGCCAGCACTGCTCTCCGTCAGTTGCGGTCGTTGGAGGCCGCCGGATTCGCCGTCCGCCGCCCCGACGGAGCGTGGGTGCCTGGCCCCGAACTGCTGCGCATCGCCCGCAACCTCGCTGCCAACGCAACGCTCCCCCGGCTGGCCGAGCCCGTGTTGGCCTCACTCGCCGAGTCCTTGGGAGAGTCCGCGTATCTGGCCGAGACCGCCGACCACCGCACCGCGGTGTACATCGCGATGGAGTCGGGCACGCACGCTGTTCGCCACGTGAGTTGGCTGGGGCACACGGTGCCTCTCCGGGGCACCGCTGTCGGCCGCGCCCTTGCGGGCAACGTGGACGGAGATGGAGTGGCCGTCCGCGAGGACGCCGTCGAGAACGGCATCACGGCTGTCTCGGCGCCGGTGCGCGATGCGAGCGAGCAGGTGGTGGCGGCGGTGAGCGTCGTCGGACCGTCGTTCCGGCTCGCGGGTGAAGCGCTTGCGGGTGCACGGATCGCGGTCGCCGAGCACGCGGCTCGGTTGTCGCACAGCGCCGGCTTCGTCACACCCGCCGTCGCCTGAGCGAGGTCAGGGTCGAGACACTCGGTCCACGGCGGACGGGGCCGAACGCGCGAACGTTGATGACAGCGTCCGACGCCGGCCTCTCCAGCTGACCCTCGGGTACCGAACATCGGATTCGAGTCCTCCGGCCCGGTTCATCGCCCCCCCCCATCTGGCGCACCATGTCGTCAGGAGGATGCTGATGAAACGAGTGATCGTGATGGGTGCAGGTGGTCGTGACTTCCACGACTTCGCGACGGTCTTCCGCGACGATCCGGACGTGCGTGTCGTGGCGTTCACCGCGGCACAGATCCCTGGAATCGATGATCGGCGCTTTCCGGCGTCGCTCGCGGGGCCGACC
>JAYSLK010000178.1:0-3330 GCA_043725585.1 Actinomycetota bacterium | reverse complement strand
TTCCGGTCATCGGATGGCGGTGTCACAGCGTGCCTTCTGTCCGTGACCGGCTGACCGACAGAACCTTGACGTGGCTCGTCAGTGTCGGCGTGCGTCGGTGAGGAGAGGCCAGAGAATCGGCCCGAGCCTGGGGATGCGACGCTGGGCGATCACGTCGAATCCTGCGCTGGCAAGCAGTTGGCGCATCCGGTGGGGTGGGAGCGCGCGCACGGTCCTTCCGGCGGCACCGGTTGCCCGTGTGAGCAGTCGATCACCAACGTCTGTCGCGGTGGCGATCGATGCGATCAGCAGTCGGCCGCCGGGGTTCACGACTCGGGCGAGTTCGTTCAGTGCGCCGGCCGGGTCGCGATACCAATGGAACGACTCGGTGCACACCACGAGGTCGACGGATGATGCTGCGAACGGTAGTTGCAGGGCATCAGCTCGCACGAGGCGTCGGTCATCGCTGCCGGCTCTGCGGAGCCGGTCAGCGGCCTCGGTGAGCATTCCGCCGGAGAAGTCGACGCCGATGATGTTGGCGTCGGGGAATCTTCCGATCATCCGCTGCGTCAACTGACCCGTGCCGCAACCCAGATCCACCACCGTCGACGGCACGAGAGCGTCGATTCGCGCCAGCACCGCATCGTGGATCGGACGGTACGTGAACCGCTGCACTCCGGCCCGGTCGTAGGTGGCAGACCAGCGATCGAACGGTGAAGCTGACCGGCTCGTCGGGGTCATGTCACGAGACTGTCAACTCGTCAGCTCGATTCAACCTTCACTGCCTGAACCGAGACGATCCTGAGCGAAGCCATTGGCGATCGCGAAGAACGTGGGTGCCCACAGGCCGACGAAGATGCCGAATCGCTCGGCGTGGGCGACGTCGTCGCCCTTCTTGGCATTCCAGATGGCGATGCTCGCAGCCACCGAGGCAAAGCCGAGTGCGTACATCAGATCCTGGTTGAGTCCGGTCTTCTTGAGCAGTTGAATCATGTCCAGGGCCTAACACGCCTCGGGCGATGATCACCGTTCGTGCACCACATGCCACGTTGGGTTCGGGGTGATCCGTGTCACTGATCTTGGTTGGTACATCCGTTGGCGAGAGGTCAGACTGCGTAGATGACTGGTCGACGACGCCGACGGTGTGGGTGCATTGTCATCAGCTCGACCGTCGGCGCAGGGCGCTCGAACGGTTCGGGTCGGGCGACTGCAGTGTGCTGCTGGTGGTGAGCATGGCACTCGTCTCCTCGCGGCTCGACGAGCGACGGCTGTGACGGGCACCGACCGAGCACCCAAGACCTGCGTCGCCTGCGGTCGTGCCGTCGAATGGCGCAAGAAGTGGGAACGCGACTGGGGAACAGTGCGCTACTGCTCGTCCGGCTGCCGCCGGCGAGGGGTTCGCGCGTTCGACCATGCACTCGAGTCGGTGATCACGATGTTGCTCGACGCGCGGGCCGGTGGTGCAACGATCTGCCCGTCCGAGGCAGCCAGGCTCGTGGCGCACGATCAGGGCGTCGATGACGACGGTTGGCGGGACCTGATGGAACCAGCGCGAGCTGCTGCGCGCCGGCTGGTCGCAGCCTGTGAGGTCGAGATAGTGCAGCGGGGACGTGTCGTCGATCCGTCCACAGCCAAAGGTGCGATCCGGATCCGCCGCCAAGGCCCCCGATGATGTCGCTCCCGGCGCCCCGTACGGGCCGTGAGGCGGCCGAAGAGTACGTGGCGCGACACCTCGCCCACCTGGCCTGCGATGGGGTCCGTGGATCGGGGTCGTTCACGGGCGGCCAGCCGGCCGCCGACTCTGCGCTTGCGGCCTTCGACATCACTGGCTACGCCGCTCGCCGTAACGAGGTGTACCCGCCGTCGAGGCGCGGTGCCTCACGGCTCTCGCCGTACATCCGCCACGGCCTCCTGTCGCTGTCGGAGGTCTGGGACCATGTCGCCGGTGGGCCCCGCCGCGATGTCGAGAAGTTCCGCGATGAGTTGCTGTGGCAGGAGTTCGCCCGGCACTGGTACGCCCGTCTCGGAACCCGTACACGCCACAACACTCGCCATCGTCTCCCGAGGTCGGACTCGGCATGTGGCGTTCCGCCTGACGAAGGATGGTCGCGGCGGCTTTCGTGTCTCGATCTTGCACTGTCGGAGCTGGACCGCGACGGGTGGCTCGTCAACCAGACCCGGATGTGGCTCGCGGGCCACTGGACGGTTCGCGAGGGACATCGATGGACCGACGGCGAGGACCACTTCTTCCGGCATCTGCTCGACGGCTCGCGGGCCGCCAACCGACTCGGCTGGCAATGGGTGACCGGTGCGGGGTCGTCGAAACCATACGGGTTGAGTCGTCGTCAGGTTGAGCGACGCGCCCCGGGCACCTGCATGTCGTGCGAGTTTCGCGATGCGTGTCCGATCGAGGCCTGGCCCCCGGATCCGGAACTCGAATCGATCGAGCGAGTCGACAGGGTCCAGGTCGATCCGTCGCCCGCTGCCACGGCAGGCCCGGCCGACGTGGTCACCGTCGAGACCCCGGACGCCGTCTGGCTGACGGCCGAGTCGCTCGGCCATCGCGATCCGGCGCTGTCGGCCCGCCGCTGCCTTCCGGTCCTGTTCGTGTTCGACGAACCACTCCTGGCGTCGCTGCGGTTGTCGTCGAAGCGCCTGGTGTTCCTGACCGAGACGCTCGCTCACCTCGGTGTCCACCACGACCTCCAGATCTCGCTCGGCGCCCCAGCCGACATCCTTGCGAACAGGAAGCTCGCCGCGACCTTCGCACCTGTGCCCGGTTTTCGACGGCGAGCCGAACAGCTGCAGCCTGTCGAGCTGCATCCGTGGCCGTGGCTCCGCCGCCCGACCCCAGGACCGATCGACTCGTTCAGCGCCTGGCGCCGCTCACTCGGTTGCTGACGCAGCGCGCGACCATCCGAATCGTGTTCGATCAGGTCGCCGTGACGATCGTCGCCGCAGCGACGATGTGCTGCTCGCTTCGGACGCAGCGTGGTTGGATGATGTTGAGCCGTGCATCGAATGGGTCGGAGGAACAATGGAAGTCGTCGTGGTATCGGATCCGCTGGCTGCATCCACACTGGTCGCGGACGAAATCAGCGCGCTGCTGTTGCGTCGGCCCGAGGCCGTGCTCGGATTGGCCACCGGCAGTTCGCCGCTGACGACCTATGACGAGCTGATCGCACGGCATCGCTCCGGTCATGTGACCTTTGCCGGCGCGACCGCGTTCTTGCTCGACGAGTACATCGGTCTGCCACTCGGCCATCCCGAGAGCTATCTCGAGTTCATTCGCCGCCACTTCACCGATGCGATCGACATCGCGCCCGACAACGTGCGCTCCCCGAACGGTGC
>JAYSLK010000177.1:0-5307 GCA_043725585.1 Actinomycetota bacterium | reverse complement strand
ACGCTGTGGCCGGGATCGACACCAGCGCTCGACCGGACGTGCCCGCGGCAACCATCGTGCCGACGCCCCGAGCCGGTGAACCGGGCACCAGCCGCGAGCCGATCGCGAGCGAGCTCACGATGGCGAACTCGAAGCCGAGGATCGACACCACCAGCAGGGTGAGTCCGACCGCCATCTGGTCGTGCCACATCGCCAGCGTGAGCCCGGTCGGCACCATCAGGGCCGCTCCGGCGATGGCGGAGAGCTCCTTGCCCCACACGTCGGTGCGCTGTGCCGACGTGAGCGAGGCGGCGAGCTCGCCGAACCCGAGCACGACTGTGATCGTCGCCAGGCCGACTGCACCGAGTCCGAACGTATCGTCCAACCAGCTTCCGAAGGTGACGAAGAGCGCCTGGCTCGCGCCCATCAGGCAGAAGAACCCGGCGATGGCCCACCATCCCCAGCTCGGCACGCGGCCGGTCTGAGGCGCGGCTCGCCGTTCGTGGCGCGGCAGCACGGGGGTCACCCGACGCCAGACCACCGCTGCCATGCCGGCGGCTGCCAGAGCCCCCGTGAGGTAGCCGACGCGCCAGTTCGTGGCCGCCGTGACGAGGCCCATGGCGCTCACACCGATCAGCAGACCGAAAGCCCATGATGTCTCGGTGAGCCCGACGATGCGGCTCCTCCGCTCGTAGGGCACCTGTTCAGCGATCCATGAGGTGAGCCCGAGGTCGAACAGGACCTTGCTCTGTGACAGCACCACCAATGCCACGCCGAGCCACACCACGTGCTGGGAAGATGCGGCCACGGCCGCTCCCGAGGCGACCATCGCCAGGCCTCCCGACATGGCCCGCCGCTGACCGAGCCGATCGGCGAGCCGGCCGGTGAGCGGCGAGAGCAGACCTGCCGACTCTGCGAACGCGAGCGCGACTCCGAGGCGCGGCAGTGACACGTCGAGGCCGCTGGCGATCAGTGCAGCGAAGGGGTACGTGAAGCGATAGCACGCATTGCCGGTGAGTCGTGCCAGTGTGAGCGCAACGAGGTTGCGGTGCACCTCCGGCAGATCGTCGTCGTCCAGGAGTCGGTGCAACACGACGTTCGACACTACCCCTGGACGAGTGTCGATATCCTTCCGTCCTCGTGGCACTCATCGTCCAGAAGTTCGGCGGAACATCCGTCGCCGATCCCGATCGCATCCGCGCCGTCGCCGAACACGTGGCGTTCACCAAGCGCCGCGGCAACGACGTCGTCGTGGTCGTGTCGGCGATGGGCAAGGCGACCGACAATCTGCTCGCTCTCGCCGACTCGGTGTCGAGCACCCAATCCGGGCGCGAGATGGACATGCTGCTCACCACCGGCGAGCGAGTCTCGGCGGCGCTCACCACGATGGCGCTCCAGGCGTTGGGCATCGATGCGGTGAGCTTCACCGGCAGCCAGGTGGGCATCATCACCGACAACGTCCATCGCAAGGCGAAGATCATCGAGGTGAAGGGCGACCGCGTCCGCGAGGCGCTCGCCCACGGCAAGGTCGCGGTCGTCGCCGGATTTCAGGGGGTGAGCATCGATCGGGAGATCACCACGCTCGGACGCGGTGCCTCCGACCTGACGGCCTCGGCGCTCGCCAAGGCGCTCGATGCCGACGCGTGCGAGATCTACACCGACGTCACCGGCGTGTTCACCGCCGACCCGCGCATCGTGCCCCAGGCCCGCAAACTGCATCGAATCAGCTTCGACGAGATGCTCGAGATGGCCGGCGCCGGCAGCAAGGTGCTCGCGCTGCGCAGCGTCGAGTTCGCTCGCAACCACAACATCCCCCTCCACGTCCGCTCCAGCTTCACCTGGGAGCAAGGGACGTGGGTCACCGATCAGCAGGAGTCGAACATGGAAGAGCCGATCATCTCCGGAGTCGTCACCGATCTGTCGGAGAGCAAGGTCACCATCGTGGCCGTGCCAGACCGCCCGGGCATCTCGGCGGCGCTCTTCGAGCCGCTGGCAGCGGCCAACGTCAACGTCGACATGATCGTGCAGAACACCAGCCATGACGGCACGACCGACATCAGCTTCACGATGCCGAAGTCCGACATGGCCACCGCCGAGTCGATCGTCAGCCGGGTCGCAGCCGAGATCGGTGCCCGCGGCGTCGAGCACGACAGCGAGATCGCGAAGATCAGCCTGGTGGGTGCCGGCATGAAGTCGAGCCCCGGCATCGCGGCAAAGATGTTTCGCACGCTCGCCGACAACGAGGTGAACATCGCCATGATCTCCACGTCCACCATCCGCATCAGCGTGGTGACGTCGTCGGCAGATCTCGAGCGGGCCGCTCGCTCACTGCACACCGCGTTCGGGCTCGACTCGGGCGAGGTCTACAGCGCCCCGCTTCCCGAGCGCAAGTGAGGCGTGACACACTGAGCGCCACCATGAGCCGTCGCAAGCAGCATGTTCCCTGGACCGCTGCGGGGACTGCGTCCGAACAGCAGCACTCCGCCGACGAGGTCGTGCGCGAGACCGGGTGGGTGTTCAACAACCGCACCGGTGACAGCCTCGACCTCGCCAAGTTCGTCGACACCGGCGATCACGAGACGTTGGCCTACCTGCAGGCATTCGGGCTCGACGAAGGCATCGAGCACCAGACGCTGGTCGAGATCGGGGCCGGTATCGGTCGCATGACGGCGAGCTTCAGCCGCTCGTTCGCTCGGGTCATCGCCTGCGATCTCGACGGCGCGTTCCTCGAGCGCTGCCGCGAGACCGTGGCGCAGTTCGGTCGGCCCGATCGGCTGCAGACGTGCCATGTCGATGACGGGCGCACGCTGCTGATCGCCGACGACTCTGCCGACCTGGCATTCAGTTACATCACGCTGCAGCACTGCCATCCGGCCGACGCGATGGCGCTCACCCGCGAGGCGATCCGCGTCAGCCGACCCGGGGGCCGCGTGGCCCTCAACTACCGGACCTGGACCAAACGCGACGCGATCCTGTGGCCGGTCGGCAAGGTGGTGCGCGCAATGTTCCGCGTGCCGGGCCTGGGCGGAGCGCTTGCCCGGCGCCGATCCAGTGCGCGGTTCGGCTGGCAGGCGAACCGCCTGGCGCCATCGGCGGTGCTGCGCGAGGTGGCACCCCTACTCGACGACATCCGCCTCGTACGGTCCACGAAGCGGTCGGCGTTCGGTCTGGTGGATGCGAGCGAGCAGACGTACGTCGGCGTCCATCGCAGCCACTGGTGGCTGGTCGGCACCGTGCGCTGATTCCAGCGGGGCACAGGCCCGGAACGCAATTTCCGGGCCGCGCCGTGGCGGCTTCGGTAGCCTGACCGGCATGAAAATCGGTGTCGTTGGTGCAACTGGTCAGGTCGGCTCGGTGATGCGGGAGATCTTCGCCGAGCGGAACTTCCCGATCGATGAGATCCGTTTCTTCGCGTCAGCGCGATCGGCGGGATCCACGCTGCCGTGGAAGGGCACCGACATCGTTGTCGAGGACGCTGCGACGGCCGATCCGACCGGGCTCGACATCGCACTGTTCAGTTCGGGCGCGACGTCTTCGAAGCTGCTCGCACCGAAGTTCGTCGCGGCAGGCGTGATCGTCATCGACAACTCGTCTGCGTGGCGAATGGACCCCGATGTCCCGCTCGTGGTGAGCGAGGTGAATGGTGGCGAGATCGTGAATGCGCGCAAAGGCATCATCGCCAACCCGAACTGCACGACCATGGCGGCGATGCCGGTGCTCAAGCCGCTCCATGACGAAGCGGGACTCGTACGTGTGATCGCCAGCACCTACCAGGCGGTCAGCGGAGGCGGTCTGGCGGGCGTCGACGAGCTCGACAAGCAGGCTCGCGAGGTCGTCGGCTCGGCGCGCGAGCTCACCCATCACGGTGACGCGGTCGTCTTCCCCGCGCCGACGAAGTTCGCGAAGCCGATTGCGTTCAACGTGTTGCCGTACGCCGGCTCCTACGTCGACGACGGTTCGTTCGAGACCGACGAGGAGCAGAAGCTTCGCAACGAGACCCGCAAGATCCTGGCGATCCCCGATCTGCGGGTGAGTGGCACGTGTGTGCGCGTTCCTGTGTTCACCGGGCATTCGCTCAGCATCAACGCCGAGTTCGAACGTCCGCTCACCGTCGCTCGCGCACTCGAGCTCTTGGCTGCAGCACCGGGTGTCGTGGTGAGCGATGTGCCGACGCCGCTCGAAGCCGCCGGGCGCGACGCCAGCTACGTGGGCCGCGTTCGTCGGGACTCGTCGATCGATGGCGACAACGGGTTGGTGCTGTTTGTCAGCAACGACAACTTGCGCAAGGGGGCCGCACTCAACGCGGTGCAGATCGCCGAGCTCTTCATCCGCCAGGGTGACGGGGCTGCCTGACCGGCCGACGGTCGGGCGAGGTGTCGGGCCGCGACGGGCCTGCGCGGGGTTGGCCAGTGCGTGGGGCCCGAGCGATTGGGAGAGGGCTCGGACCCCACGCCTGGGTATCGGCGTGTTCGGGCGGAACGTACCGACAACCGGCATCTTGACGCCTCGATTCGTCGATTCGTCGCGTCGATGCTGACGATTTCCAGAAAATCACGCGATCGATCAACCCGAGGGATCTCCGCTCGTTCCGTCCGTATCAGACGTGGTCAGAGCGTCGACGTGGACTCGACGTCACCGGGATGCTCAGTTCGATCGGTCGGCAGCGCGCTCGAAGGCGAGGGGGCCATCGTGCAGCACGGTGTTGCGTACCGCGACCGAGCCGGTCTCGGTGGTGACGACCACGACGGTTGGCTGCATCGCCGAGATCGCACCGGCGACGTCGCCGATCGTGACCCGATCGCCGACTGCGAGATACCTGGAGATGGCGCGTCCTGCAGCGATCTCGCCCGAGATGTCACGACCGCCGGTTCCGATCAACAGAGCGAGCGCCAGTGCCGATCCGAACGCGATCGCCGCAACCAGGATGTTGAGGATCGTGGTGTCGATGCCGAGTTGGCCTGCGGCGATCAGGCTGACCAGTCCGATGATCCCCAACTCCACCGTGCGCAGCAGGCCCTTGGGTTGACGCCCGGTGGCGCGCAGCATGGCGCGTCCGACCGCCGTGATGACGATGCCGGCGACGATGCGTCCGCCGATGATCAGCAGACCAGCCACGACGGCTCGCGGCAGGAACTTGGCCAGGTCGCCCGGTAGCGGCTTCAAGCTCTCGGGACTGGCGACACCGAGCGCGCCGATCAGCCCGAGTGCACAGCTCAACCCGAACACGAAGCTGCCCGCGCTCTTGGCCGACTCGCGGATCGCCTGTTGGGGGCGACTGGTCATCCACTTCCGGGTGATCGGGGCGATGATCGAACCGAGCACCAGCCC
>JAYSLK010000176.1:0-8612 GCA_043725585.1 Actinomycetota bacterium | reverse complement strand
GTGTTCGCCTCGTCGAGCTCGATCAGCTCGGCGAGATCGTAGAGGTCGTCGTGGTCGCGGTCATTCCAGCTGTCGACGAGATCGACGAAGTATGCGCAGTGGCGATCCCGCACCGATGACCGCTCACCGGCTTCGGCCGACAGCATCCTCCATGCGAACTGGCCGACCGTCTCGAGCATCGAGAACCGGCTGCCTCGCTTGGCATCCGACACCGTGACCAAGCTGTGGTCGACGAGGCGATCGAGGGCGTCGAACACCGCATACGAGCTCAACGTGCTGTCGGCACATACGGTCTCGGCTGCTTGGAGCGCCCACCCGCCGACGAAGACCGAGAGGCGGGCAAGGAGCACGCGCTCGGCGTCCGTGAGGAGGTCGACGCTCCAACCGATGGATGCTTCGAGGGTCTGTTGACGGGGCATCAACGCTCGCGATCCTCCGGTCAGCAGGCGCATCGAGTCGTCGAGACCCTCGAGGATCTGCATCGGGCTCATCATCCGGCAGCGTGCTGCCGCGAGTTCGAGCGCGAGCGGGATGCCATCGAGGCGATGGCACAGCTCCGCGATCGCCGGCCCGTTGTCGTCGTCGAGACGGAAGTTCGGCCGGGCTCGGCGCGCCCGGTCGCAGAACACCCGAACCGCGTCGAACTGTGAGAGCACCTCGACCGCCAGCGCGGCGTGCCGATCGGGGAGCGCCAATGACGGGACTCGCCATGGGAGCTCGCCAGGGAGGTCGAGCGTGACCCGGCTGGTCGCCAGGATGTGCAAGGTGGGCGCAGTCGACATCAAGCGAGCGACCAGAGGCGCTACGGACCCGGTGACATGTTCGCAGTTGTCGATGATCAACAGGCTGCGTCGGCCATCGAGCTTGCGGCGAACGGCCTCCTCCAGCGCGACGTTCATCGTGTCGCTCATCCCGATCGCCAGGCGAACTGCGCCCTCCACGCCTTCAGGTGTGACGGCTGCCAGCTCCACCCACCACACACCCGCCGTGAACTCGTCGAGCACGTGTGCGCCGACCTGCTGCGCCAGGCGCGTCTTGCCCGCACCACCCGCACCTGTTGCCGTGACGAGGCGATTGGACCGGACGAGCTCGCTCAGCGTGTCGATCTCCTCCAACCGTCCGATGAACGGCGCCATCACGACCGGCAGGTTGTGTGGGGAAGCATCGAGCGAGACGAGTGGTGGGAACTCGGCTCGGAGCTCGGGGTGTGCCAACTGCCAGACCACTTCCGGGCGGCCGAGGTCACGCAGCCGATGCTCGCCGAGTGGTCGCAGCTCGAACTCGGCAGCGACCTGATCGATCGCCAGATCGCGCGTCGCGCCTGACACGAGTACTTGGCCGCCATGTCCGAGGGCGCGAAGTCGGGCACATCGGATGATCGCCTGCCCTGCGTAGTTGGCGTCGTCACGAAGCTCCGCCTCGCCGGTGTGGATCGCCATGCGCACCAGGATCGGCGATCGCGTCGGCCATGCCTCCGCGCCGAGCGCTCGTTGTGCTGCCAACGCAGCACGCAGTGCATCCGATGGCCGTGCGAAGGCAGCCACGATCGAGTCGCCCTCGCCCTGCTCTTGTGGGCGCACACCCTCGTTCTCATCGACGGCGCGCGCCAGGATCTCGAGCTGGCGGCCCATGGCTGCATGCATCGTCTCGGCCGACTCGCTCGACCACAGACGCGTCGAACCTTCGACGTCGGTGAGCAGGAACGTCACCGTTCCGATCGGGAGGGCGAAAGCTCGGCTGGGCGACGTCACGCCGTGCGCTCCCCAGCGGAAGGGGCGTTGCAGATCAGCGAGCGTCTGGCGATGCACTGCGTGAGTGTCGGCATGTGTGGACATGTTGCCAGCATCTGCGCGCAACCTCGATAGGTCATCACCCGCGCGGGGGACCACGACGGGGGATGAACGCGCCCCGTGCCGGGTCAGAGTTCGAATTCGACGACGACGGGGACGTGGTCGCTGATCGCCCACCACCACTCGCCGCCGGGTGATTCCCACTGCTCGGTCACGCGAGATCGTTCGGGCACCAACACGTAGTCGAGGCGAGAGCGTGGCGCGATCGCCGGGTTGGTGGGGCCGCCACCCGGGTCACGGAGACCGACCGGGTGGAACTCGCGGATCACCTCCACCTCGCCCGGCGCGTTCAGGTCGCCGGCCACGATTGCGACTGGCGCCTTCTCGGCGGCGACGATGGCCGCGACCCGACCGGCCTGGGCGATCCGTTCGTCGGGGTGATGGTGGGCGGCGAGGTGGGTGTCGTACACGCGCACCTGGTCGTCGCCGCGCTCGATCGTGGCCGCCACCACGATCCGGTGCCGGAAGGTCCACGTCGACACACCCGGCGAGATGGACCGTCGACGGATCGAGCTCAGCGGATGTGGCGACATGATCGCCAGCCCCTCCGACAACCACCACGCGAGCGGCGTGTACGGGTGGTGCTTGCGTGCCCATGTGTGCTGCCAGCCGAGGAGCGCGGCGAGCGCCGACGCTTGGCCGCGGCGGATCTCCTGCAGGGCGACCACGTCGGGCTGGTGCTCCCTGATCACCCCGGCCACGATGTCGAGATCGGGGCCGTGCGAGCCCCGCAGGTTCCAGGTCAGCACCCGCCAGCCGGTCGTCATACAGGGGCCAGTCTGGCCGGTCGGCTACCTTCGGCGCCATGACTCGACTCGCGGGCAGGGTTGCCCTCATCACTGGTGCATCATCGGGACTCGGCCGTGTCGGCGCAGAGCGGTTCGCGGCCGAGGGCGCGAAGGTGGTGGTGGCCGACATGGCCGACGGCAACGACGTCGTCGAGGCGATCGCTGCTGCCGGCGGCGAGGCCACGTACGTCGCGTGCGACGTGACCGACGAAGCATCGGTGCAGAACGCCGTGGAACACGCCGTCGAGACCTTCGGCGGTCTGCATGTGCTGTACAACAACGCCGGCGTGATGCTGGGCGACGACGACACCCCGGTCAGCACAAGCACCGAGACGTATCAGAAGACGATGGACATCAACGTCCTCGGTGTGCTGCTCGGATGCAAGCATGCGATCCCGCCGATGTTGAAGAGCGCGAAGGAGTGCGGCCAGGCGTCATCGATCGTCAACGTCGCCTCGTTCGTCGCCCACATGGGTGCCGCAACACCGCAGATCGCCTACACCGCTTCGAAGGGCGCAGTGCTGGCGATGACCCGCGAGATCGCCACGATCTACGCCCGTCAGGGTCTGCGTGCGAACGCCTTGTGCCCGGGGCCGATCATGACCCCGCTGCTGGCCAAGTTCTTGAGCGATGACGACAAGCGCAACCGTCGTCTCATCCACATCCCGATGGGCCGTTTCGGCGAGCCGATCGAGATCGCCAACGGCGCACTGTTCCTCGCGAGCAACGAGAGCAGCTGGATGACGGGGCAGTCGCTGATCATCGACGGCGGCATCACGTCGGCCTACGTCACGCCGGAATGACCCCGGCGTGACCCCGACATGACTCTGCACGGGGAGGCGGCCATCCCCGCCGACCTGGCTCGACGTTTCGCTGCGTTCATCGACGCACGAATCGCCAACGCCCCGCTCGGCCGGACACTGCGGCCGTCGGAGATGATGCCGCTGATCGATGGCAGCATCACGGCCGAAGGTCTGGGGCCGGATGCGGCGTGGAGCCGCTTCACCGATCAGGTGTCGCCGAACACCGTCGGCCTCGACAGCGAGCGATACCTCGCCTTCATCCCGGTCGCGCCATCGGCAGCGGGCGTCTGGATGGAGGCGGCGGTCGGCGCGGCCACGTTCAGCGCCGAGTCGTGGCTCGAGGCAGCGGGAGTGGTGGCCGCGGAGAACCAGACGCTGCGCTGGTTGGCCGACTGCTTCGGCATGCCTGCGTCGGCCGGTGGCTGCTTCATGAGCGGCGGATCGATCGGCAACCTCAGCGCGCTCGCCGTCGCGCGCGAGCAGATGGGGGAGCGGCGTTCGGTCGCCGTGGCCGACACCGCGCACGCGTCGGTGTTCAACTCGCTGAGGATGCTCGGACTCACACGCGAGCCTGGCTACGAGATGATCGTGGTGCCCACGGGCGACGATAGTCGGTTCACGGGCGAGGCGCTCACGGCCGTGCTCGACGGGCGGACCGATGTTGGTCTGGTGGTCGCTGCGGCAGGTTCGACGAACGCCGGGGTGATCGACGATCTCGCTGGCCTGGCCGACGTCGCCGAGCGTCTGGGCGCTTGGTTCCACGTCGATGGCGCGTACGGCGCTGCTGGTGCATTGCTGCCCGAGTTGCGTCACGAGTTCGAGGGGTTGGGTCGGGCCGACTCGATGATCATCGACCCGCACAAGTGGCTGTTCGCCCCTCAGGGGTCGTGTGCACTGCTGTACAAGTACCCTGAGCTGGCAGCCGAGGTGCACACACAGCACGGGCCCTACATCGACATCCTCCACGGCGACGAACCGCTGTGGAACCCGAGCGACTACGGCTACCAGCTCACCCGTCGAGCGAGCGGCCTGCCGCTGTGGTTCGCCCTCGCGGTGCACGGTGTCGATGCCCATCTGGTGGCCATCCGGCGCGGCATCGAGCTCGCCCAGCTCGCCGCCGACCGACTGTCTGCGGTCGACGGCGTGTCATCGGTGATGCGGCCGAAGCTCGGCGTGCTGCTGTTCCGCAAGGAGGGATGGGGCCGAACGGAGTGGGGTCGGTGGGCGCATCGTGTGCTGGCCGACGGCATCGCGTTCGTGGCTCCGTCGACGTGGAAGGGCGAGCCGGTCGGACGGTTGGTGTTCCTCCATCCGGGCACGCCGGAATCGGTGATCGACGAGATCGCAGCCACGCTCGTCTGAACGATCGCGCTCCGCGCCGAGCAATGGGGCCGTTCAGCCGTTCAGCTGCGCAGCACGACCTCACCGTTGGGTGTGTCGAGGGTGGCAATCAGTTCGGACTCGCCCTTGTCGATCGAGATCCGGCTGTCTTCGCCGACGATCGCGACGCTGCGCCACAGGTGGTTCGCCTCGGGTGAGTGCAACTGCAACGACCTGAGCACGACCGGCTGGTCGAGCGACAAGCTGGGGTGCTCGCTGTCGAGCCAGTCGATGAGGAACGGCATCGGTCCGATCCAGTGATCGAGCCGCGGTGCGGTGAGCCGCCACGACAGCAGCACACCGTCGGGACGAGCGCGCCACATGTCGGTGATCGGCCCGGGGTCGGCGTCCGATGCGGCCAGCACGCGCACGGTGTGATCGAGCGCGGACTCAGGGTGCGCACACCAGGCCACCAGGCGTTCGCCGACGAGCTCGTGGATGTCGAACGGCATCGCGCCTTCATGATGGCGCTGGTCTCGGTCGGGGCCGACGATCTCGAGGTACGTCCCGCCTCCGAGCGCGACCAGCTCGTTGCGCGTGCCGCGACCGAGATGCTGACCTCCGGGCGTGGGCACCACGCCCAGCTGCTCGGTGAGCGAGCCCACGCTGCGTTCGAGATCGTCGGTGGCGTAGACGAGGTGGTCGATGATGCCGCTCATCGCCACATCTTGACCCCTCGCTCAGCCCAACGTGCGCACCGGTGATTCGCCATCCCAATCGACCGCAGCGTCGCGCACCATGTCGTAGAACCCGACCAGACCGGCCGTCGGCTCGTACAGCTCCAAGTAGTGGCCGCTCGCGGCCACGTCGTCGACGAAGACGAACGTGGTTTCCCCGGCGCGGGCCGTCATCGAGAGCTCGAGCCCAGCAGCAGCCGCACGCCGGACCGAGTCGGGGACAGAATCCGCGAAGCAGGCGAGGTGGTGCAACCCGGTGTCGCCCGTTGCGAATCGTTCCGTGACCGCACTCGGGGAACGATCGTGCTGCACGAACAGCTCGATCATGAGACCGCCCCCCGGACCTGGCATCCATCCGTAGGCGCTGGTGTGATCGAACGTGCTCGGCTGGCCCCGATGCACGACGTCGGTGACCGGGATGTGATCGCGGACGAAGAACGGACCGGCGCCATGGCGCTGCACCCACCGCTGCGCGGCGAGCCGGGGATCGTCGACCACGTATGCCACCTGCACCACCGGTCCGAACATCGTGCCCATGCGAGGCCACTGTAGGGCGCGCCACTGGGGGCGACTTCGGGAGTGGTCACCGGTGGAGTGGCCGATGTGGGAGTGGCCGATGTGGGAGTGGCCGATGTGGCGAACGCATGGTCCGAGGGGTGCCATGAGGCGGGTCGGCTCCCAAGAGCAGCGAAGGTCGATGGGTAGTCTGTCGCCCGATGGCGGGCCGGCGGACACGATGGGCGCTCGACGTCTCACTCGCGGCGTGTCTGTCGTTCCTGGTAGCACTGTCGGCCGGTCGCATCGTCGTCTGGCTGCGGTGGTTGCTCCGCTGGCCCAACGACGATCGGGTGTGGTGGGCCGCAGTGCCCGCGGTGGGCGCCCTGCTCGCAGTGGTGATCGTGGCCGCGGCACGCACGACCGGGGCGACTGCGGACGCCTATGCCCAGGGGGTCAACGAAGGTGAGTTGGCGATCGGTCCGGCTCCGGCCCGATTCGCAGCGCTGGTGTCGGGCGTCGGGGTGGGCGTGCCGCTCGGGTACGAGGGGCCGATGGTGTACTTCGGCGGCTCGTTGGGAGCGTGGGTGGCACGCCGTCTCCACCGACCGGATCGGTGGTGCGTGCTCGCCGCAGGCACCGCGGCGGTGGCGATGGTGATCGGTGCGCCGATCGCGGCGGCACTGTTCGCGAGCGAGATCGCCCGACGCGGTGTGCCGCGTCGCCGGGATGTGATGCCGCTCGCGATCGGTGCGACGACGGCGTGGGTCGCGCGCCGGCTCACTGGCGAGCCGGGTGGCCTGGTGGGTGCCGATCTCGGTTTCACGGCCGGTCAGGTCGCAGTCGGTGCGCTCGCGATCGGTGTCGCGTCGGGCCTTGTCGGGCGAATGTTCGTGGTGGCCATCCGGTGGGCGAAGGATCTGCACCTCTCGCTCGCCGTGCGGGCGATGGTGGCCGTGGGGACGTTGGGCCTCGCGGTGCCGATCGGCTGGTGGGCGGCCGGCGACGCGATCTTCATGGGCAGCGGCGATCGCTTGCGCGAATGGGCACCGAGCGCCGGTCAGCCGGCACTGCTCGCCGCACTGCTGGTGTTCGCCGGGTTGGTGGTGGCGATGGTGGCGTGCGGTGTGGTCGGTGGACTGTTCCTGCCGTTGCTGTCGATGGGCGCACTCCTCGGTGTGCTCGTCGGTCGGGCGTGGTTGCCCGACGTGCCGTACGCAGCCTGCGTCGGAGTGGGCGCGTGCTGTCTGCTGGCCGCTGGGTACGGCACGCCGCTCACTGCGATCGCGCTTGCGTTCACGTCGTTCGGATGGTCGTCGTCGGCTTGGCTGACCGTGGTGGGCCTGGTGGTCGCCTCCGCCATCGCAGGCGATCGATCGGTCAGCGTGTTCCAGCGACCAGCACGCCACGGGCGGGGTGCCAGGACGGGAATGCTGCCCCATTGGTGGAGTGGGCGGCACGTGCGTTCGTGACCGGTAAGACTGCGCCGGTGAGCTCAGTCGCCTTCATCGGTCTCGGGGTCATGGGGACTCCCATGGCCCGCCATCTCGCCAGCCAGGGACACCAGGTCACGGTGTACAACCGCACGCCGGAGAAAGCCCTCGCCTGGGTCGCCCTGTACGGACACCAGGCCGCGCCCACGCCGCGCGAGGCTGCCGATGGCGCCGAGTTCGTGCTCTTGTGCGTCGGCAACGACAACGATGTGCGCAACGTCGTCTACGGCCCCGATGGGGTGCTGTCGGGTGCGGGACCCGGGTCGGTGTTGGTCGACCACACGACGGCGTCGGCCGAGGTGGCCAAGGAGCTCGCCGAGGCAGCGGCCGAGTTCGGGGTCGGGTTCGTCGACGCCCCGGTGTCTGGCGGGCAGGCCGGCGCCGAGAACGGCCAGCTGACGATCATGTGCGGCGCAGACGACGAGGCGTTCTACCAACTCGCGCTGCCGGTGATGGGCTCGTATGCGAAGGCGGTCTCGCTGATGGGGCCGGCTGGCTCGGGGCAGCTCACGAAGATGGTGAACCAGATTTGCATCGCCGGGGTGGTGCAGGGCCTGGCGGAGGGCATCAACTTCGCGGCGCGCGCCGGTCTCGATCCCGATGCCGTGATCGACGTGATCCGCTACGGCGCTGCGCAGAGCTGGCAGATGGAGAACCGCGGCCCCACGATGTCCAAGGGCGAGTTCGACTTCGGCTTCGCGGTCGAGTGGATGCGCAAGGATCTCGGCATCGTGCTCGACGAGGCGAACCGAAACGGTGCGCGCTTGCCGGTGACCGCTCTCATCGACCAGTTCTACGCCCAGGTGATCGCTCGCGGCGGCCGCCGGTGGGACACCAGCAGCCTGATCCACCTCCTCGCCAACGACTGACCCCAACACCGCGATGAGAGATGAGTGGCGGTGGCACGCTCATCTCTCATCGCAACCTCGGGCCGGCGTGGGGCGATGAGAGATGAGTGCGGCAGGGCCACTCATCTCTCATCGCGGTGTCGTCGCCGGGTTGGGGGTCAGCGGGTGGTGAGGGGGAGGCGGTCGACGCCGCGGATCGTGAGGCGGTCGCGCCAGCTGGGGTCGCCGGCCAGTTCGAGGCCGGGGAACCGGCGGATCAACGTGCCGATCGCCACCGT
>JAYSLK010000175.1:0-1937 GCA_043725585.1 Actinomycetota bacterium | reverse complement strand
GTGGTGCGGTTCCATGTCGTGGAATTCCGGCATCACCTTCGTCGCGAACAACTCGAGCGCTTCACAGATGTGTTCGTGTCGGTTTCGTCCGGCCTGGTTGAGCAGGATCACCTGGTCGACATTGGACTCGGCGAAGCGGTGCAGCTTGTCGCGAATCGTGGCTGGCGAGCCGATCAGTCCGCCACCCTGGGCCTTCTGCCCTGACGGGCTGGCCTTCCACGTCTGGTACTCGTCCCACAGGCTGACCGTCCCGGGAACGAGCGGGCCCTTGTCGTTGTAGAAGCGCAGCGCGAACTGGAAGAACGTGGATCCTTCGGCTCGGGCCCGGGCCTCCTCGTCGGTGTCGGCGCACATGAACTGGCTGACGATGGCGATGTTCGGATTGGTCGCGTACGGCCCGAGCGGATCGAAGCGCTTGGTGAACGAGTTGTAGTACGCGTGCACCCAGGCGTTCGCGGCCTCGGCGCTGACGAACTGGAAGCCGAGCGCGCCGATGCCGCGGCGGCCGGCCATCTCGATCGTCTCGAGCTGGCTGCACGCAACCCAGAGCGGCGGGTGCGGGTATTGGCGCGGCTTGGGGATCACGTTGCGGAGCGGGAAGTCGAAGTACTCGCCGTGATACTCCCAACCCTCCTCCCAGAACATCGGCATCAGGCACCGCATCGCGTCCTCCCAGATGGCCCGCTTGTCGCGGAAACGCCGGTCGAACGGGTGCAGTTCGGTGACGCTGCTGCCTTCGCCGACGCCCATCTCTACTCGTCCATGGCTCAACAGGTCGAGGGTGCTCACTCGTTCGGCAACTCGGGCCGGGTGATTGGTCGGCAACTGGATGATGCCGTGACCGAGGCGGATGTTGGTGGTCCGTTGACTGGCCGCAGCAAGGAACACCTCCGGAGCCGAGGAGTGGCTGTACTCCTCGAGGAAGTGGTGCTCGACTTCCCACGCATAGTCGTACCCCAGCTTGTCGGCCAGGTCCACCTGGTCGAGCGCGTGATTGAACAGCGTGTACTCGTCGTCGCGCGTCCATGGCTTGGGCAGCTGCAGTTCGTAGAACACTCCGAACTTCATGAACAGATCTCCATGATCCCGACCCCCAACGGTTGTAGTTCGGTGCACCGAACCGTCCCCACGTTACGTCGCACGAGGGTGCGCCAGGCTCATCACGTGGTCGCTCGGGCCGCGCCAGTCGGGACGCAGCGTCACGGAAAGCGCTTCGCCATCCAGTCGGCCACGAGCCGCAGGGCTTCCGGCCGGTGCCCCTCCAGGTAGTGCGGGGCACCGCTCATCTCGACGTAGGTGGTGTCGGCGGCACCGCTGTTGTCGACGATCTCCTTGGCCTGCCAGCGGCGGATCTCGGTGTCGGCCGTGGGGTGCAGCAGGATCGTCGGGACGGTGACCTGCGGCATGGTGTCGGCCAGCTTGGCGTGACTCGAGAGTCCCGACCAGGTGCTGAGCCATCCACGCGCCGTCATCGTGCGAGCCAGACCACCTCGGCCGTAGTTGGCGTCGAAGGGGTCAGGGAACGCGAACAGCGAACCCATCGGTCGATCGTCGGGATCGATCGAAGATCGAGGTACGCAGGATCGGCGAGCGTGCGGTAGATCGTGAGGTACGTGGTGAACACTGCCCGCCGACGCTGCTCGCGCCATCCCGCGGGATCGGCCGCCTTGTCGATGCCCCGCAGGCGGCTGCCTGCCTCGCCGGCATCGGCGATGCTGGCCTTCGCGATCGCGTCGATCCGGACGACCCGCGCCACCTGAGCTTCGCGATAGCGGCCCACCCAGGCGGGGTCGTACTCGCACGGCTCCGGCCAGGGACGCCAACCGTTGTCGGGCTGGTACATGTCGAGTTCGGGCACGGTGCTGAACGGATCGTGCTCGTCGGCGACGCTCGGGTCGATCACCTGGTTCATGAACACACCCTCACCGGGGTGCGCG
>JAYSLK010000174.1:0-6528 GCA_043725585.1 Actinomycetota bacterium | reverse complement strand
CAGGTCGTGCGGACGTCATCGATCGATCGAAGGGTCGCGGTGATCATCGCATCGGCGTTGCCCTTGCCGGTCGTGTCGCGACCGGCACCGTGCAGGACGGCCTTGTGGTTGTCGTCGTCGCGCTCGACGAAGTGTGCTTCGCCCTTGAACTCGGTGGAGATCGCACCGAGCTTCACCTTCACCACACCACGGTAGGTGTCGCCTTCGATCTCCTGGAGGTGCGCCCCGGGCATGCATGGGGCGATGCGTTCGAGATCGGTGAGCACCTTCCACGCATCGTCGACGGGACGGTGGATCACGAACTCGTTCATGAGCTTTTCCATCGCTGCACATCCTCCAAGGTGTCGATATCGGCTGCGGTGCCGGCACACGGCGTCTCGTACACCAACTCTGGATGCTGGCGCATCAGGGTGCGGGCACCATCATCTCCCGAGATCGTGAGCAACGGCCACACGGACCGATGCAGCCGTACCGGATGGGGCCCGCGGCGTCCATCATAGGAGGCGACGACGATGGGCCACTCGGCTGGCGCGGAGGCGATCGCCTGCCACGCCTCCGGTGTCACCCCAGGTTGGTCGCCGAGGCCGATCAGGACGTGGTCGGCGCCGAGTCGACGGGCCTCGTCGATCCCGACGGCGATGGACCCCGATTGGCCGTCGGCCCACGCCGGGTTCGTCACCACCGTGACGAGCATCGCCAGCCGGGCCGGCAGATCGAGCTCGGCCGCACCGGTGACGACCACGACCGGGCCGATGCCGCTCGCGACCGCGTGCTCGATCGCGTGCTCGACGAGCGGGCGCGCCCCCAGCTCCGTCGTCACCTCAGTGGTGAGCTTGTGGTGCCCACCGCGAAAGCGAGAACCAGCTCCGGCAGCGAGGATCACCGCGACGTTGGACACGCTCGCACGCTAGGGCGAGTCGACGACAGCGCAACGGTCCGAGTGGCCCGCCGCCACGGACCGGAGAGGCGCCAGGGATGCCGCCGTGTGACGGTGAAGCGTCGGTCACATGACGAAAAGATGACGACCCGGTTGAACATTGCGATTGTGTGACGCTAAGGTTGCGGTCGTTATACCCGAAGATGGCTCGTCAAATCGATTCCCGTCAGATCGATTCCCGTCATCCGAAGGGTGAACAAGACAGCGGTTGCGCTCTCGTATGGCGCTCCTGCGTGATCGTGTCGGCCGGACCGACCAGTCCTCCCCACCGCTCACGACAAGATCCACGTTCTCCTGGCGCCTCGGTGCACGCAGAACGCGAGACCAAAGGAGTCGTCAGTCAACATGTCGTTCAATCGTTCCGTACGTCGAGCCGTGGTCGCCGCCGCGCTCGCCACCACGGCAGTCTCCATCCTCGCCCTGCCGATCGCCGGCCCGCTCGGTGCGCAGGCTGCGCCAGCTCGTGCGATGGGGCAAGCTCGTCAGGCCGACGCTGTCGCCGACGATGCGGCTGGTGCCCTCGTCCTCGCCCAGCGGTACCAGGAGACCGGCGATGGCGCGGCCCTCGAGTCGTTCGAGCGCAGCCTCGACGGTCTGGCCGTCGCGATCGCTGCTCGACTCGCCCTCGATCCTGCGGCCATGCGGCAGGGGTGGGCGGAAGCGGACTTCGAGCACCAAACGGCCCTCGTCGCTGCGCTCAGCCAACTCGGCGTGCCGTATCGCCGCAACACCAGCAAGCCCGGGATCGGATTCGACTGCTCGGGGCTCACCACGTACGCGTGGGGACAGGCCGGCTTCGAGATCACCCGGCAGAGCACAGCCCAGATCCGCGCTTCCGAACCCCGTGACCTCGAGACGGCGATGGCGGGCGACTTGGTGCAGTACCCGGGGCACGTGATGATGTACCTCGGTATCGATCGGGCAGTCGTCCACTCCGTGCGGCCCGGCCGTCCGGTCGAGGTCGATGTGGTCAAGGCGAAGCGCACGCTCAGGTTCGGCGACCCGAGCATCTGACGGGCCGGTCGGATCCGATCGTGGATCCGCTTGTCGGCCTCAGGTGTGGATCGGTCCGCTGGCGTCTCGCAACGATGGCGCAGCCCGGCCCGTCCGGCGGGCGATGATCTCGGCACAGATCGAGATCGCTGTCTCCTCAGGCGTGCGAGCGCCGAGATCGAGACCGATCGGCGACATCAATCGGGCCAGGTCGTCGTCGCTGACGCCGGCGTCGCGGAGCCGCTCCAGCCGCTTGTCGTGGGTCTTGCGGCTTCCCATCACGCCGACATAGCCCACCCTGGTCGCCAGCGCGCCCACGACCGCCGGCACATCGAACTTGGGATCGTGGGTGAGGATGCAGACCGCGTCGCGCTGGCCGAGTTGGGCGCCGCGCTGGTCGAACACACCCTTCGGCCACGACACCACCACCTCGTCGGCAGCGGGAAAGCGACGACGTGTGGCGAACACTTCGCGGGCATCGCAGACGATCACCCGGTATCCGAGCACCTTGGCGACACGCGAGAGAGCGGCGGTGAAGTCGACAGCGCCGAAGATCCACATCTGCGGCGGGGGAGACCAGCTCTCGACGAACACCGACAGCGTCGGCGTGTCGACGAGGTCCTCGGGTGTCGTCTGGCCCTCCGGGCCGTAGTGCCGCAGGCCCGAGCGGCCCGCCTCGAGCTCGGCCAGCGTGTCACGGGCGACGATCCGGTCGAGGTCGGGATCGCCCAGGCCACCGAGCGCACCATCGGGCATCACCAACAGCTTGCGCCCCGGATCCGGGCCATCGATCACGGTGGCGAGCGCTGTCGGCGACTGGCTGCGCAGCCGCTCGCGGAGCACCTCGTACAGGCTCTGCGTCACGGGTGGCCGTCCACCATCGCCGCCGCCGCCGTCATGGTCATGGTCATGGTCATGGTCATGGTCATCGTCATGGTCATCGTTGGTCACGAACCTGCACCCCTTCACCAATCGAGCGCTTCACCAATCGAGCGCTTCGATGAACAAGCGGATCGTGCCGCCGCAGGTGAGGCCGACAGCGAAGGCCTCGTCGTCGCTGTAGCCGAACGTGACGATGCCAGGTCCGCGCTCGCCATGCAGCACACCGAGGGCTTCGCTGACGACGGCGCCTTCCACACATCCGCCGCTCACACTGCCGGCCACCTCCCCTGCATCGTTCACGGCCATCGCCGCACCCGGCTCGCGCGGTCCTGAACCGAGGATGTCGACCACCCGGGCGACGGCGACGCGCTTGCCGTCTGCACGCCAGCGATCGATGTCGTCGAGCAGTTCACGCATGACTTGATGCTCCTGACGGGGAGGGGATGGCGCTCGTGGCTCCGGCCCGGTACACGCTTCGTGTACCGGCGTCGATCGTATGGGCGGAGATGGTCGCCGCCAATTCCTCCATGGCCACGATCGAATGCCCTTCGACGAAGGCATCGACAAACGGGAGCGCTGCCGCCATCCCGCGGGCAAGCGGTGCGTAGCCGGGCGTCACTTTCAGAGGATTGACCCAGATCGTGCGAAAGGCCACTCGGTGGAGACGAAGCATCTGCTCGCCGAGGAGCATCGGATCGCCGCGATCCCAGCCGTCGGACAGGATGACCACGATGGAGTTGCGGGCCATGCCCCGCACACCCCATTCGTCGTTGAAGCGCATCAGGCACTCACCGAGACGTGTTCCACCGTTCCAATCGAGGACGCGTGCTGCCGCGGCCCGCAAGGCCTTGTCGGGGTCGCGACTCGACAACTCGCGGGTGACGCGAGTGAGCCGCGTGCCGAGTGCGAACGCCTCGACCCGCTGGCGGCCGGCGACAGCTGCGTGCACGAAACGGAGCATCCCTCGCGCATACGGCTCCATCGAACCGCTCACATCGAGGAGCAGCACGAGGCGGCGCATCCGCTCGCCCGGTTCGCGCCACATCCGCTCGATCGGTTCGCCGCCGGCGCGCAGCGAGGCGCGCACGGTGGCACGAATGTCCGGGTTGGTACCTCGGCGCGACGGCTGGGTACGGAACGAGCGACGTGGTGGCCCGGCGAAGCGGAGGTCGCTCATCAGCGCCTGGGCCAGCTCGAGCTCGTCGTCGGAGTACGACGCGAAATCCTTCTCGCGCAGCACCTCGGTGGTGGAGAACCGCAGTTGGAGGGTCGGCTCGTCGTCAGCCTCGCTGCTGTCGTTGTCCCCGCCGTCGTTGTCGGCCTGGTCGTCGTCGATCGCGATGGTGATCTTCAACGGCTCGTCGGCCTCGGTGGCGTCGCCGTCGGCGGTCCGCCGTTCCCAGAACACCGCGAAGGCTCGGTCGAACACCCCCAGGTCCTCGGGTTTGCGAACGAGCGTGCTGCGTGCGGCCCAGTACACCGAGTCGCGTGAGTCGATGCCCAGCAGGCCCACGGCCTCGACGAAATCGATCACGCTGCCGATCGGCACCGCCAGGCCGAGACCCCGAAGGACGCGGGCGTATCCGATGGCGAGTTGCTCGCCTTCGCTCACGACCCGCGTGGACTCCGGGTCCGGTGGTTCGGTGATCGAGGCGTCGGTCATGGCCGGTCGAGATGGACAGTGTGGGGGGACGAGCTGCTCAACCGTGGAACGCGCCGCGGTCGAAGGCCTGCTTCACGATGTCGGCGATACCGCCGTTGTGGCGAACCTTCTCCTGGTCCTCGCGGTACTTCAGGACGGCCCCGAGGGTGACCTCGACCATGTGTTCGTCGAGCTCGCTCACGCCGAGCGATGCCAGCGCCGTCGCCCAGTCGATCGTCTCGGCCACCCCCGGCGGCTTGTAGAGGTTCTTCGTGCGCATCGACTCGACCGCGCCGGCGACCTGGCGGGCCAGAGGCGCCAGCACGTGCGGCACCCGCATGCGAACGATCTGCACCTCGCGTTCGAAGGTCGGGTGCTCGACCCAGTGATACAGGCAGCGCCGCTTCAGGGCGTCGTGGACATCCCTCGTGCGATTCGACGTGAGGATGACCACGGGTGGCATGTTGGTGGTGAACACACCCAGTTCGGGGATCGTGATCTGGTAGTCGGACAGCACCTCGAGCAGATACGCCTCGAACTCGTCGTCCGCCCGGTCGACTTCGTCGATCAGCAGGACGGGTGGGATGAGGCTTCCATGGTCGATCGCCTGCAGCAGGGCCCGCTTCAGGAGGAACCGCTCGTTGTACAGCTGGTCTTCGAGGATCGAGGTGCCGAGACCGCGTGCTTCGCCCGTCGCCTCAGCCGCACGAAGATGCAACAGTTGGCGGGAGTAGTCCCAGTCGTACACGGCTTGCGAGGCATCGATGCCTTCGTAGCACTGCAGCCGGATGAGCGCGCCGCCTGTCCACCTGCTGAGCACCTTTGCCACCTCGGTCTTGCCCACGCCTGCTTCGCCCTCGAGCAGGAGCGGTCGACGCAGTGACAGGGCGAGGAAGACTGCCGTCGCCAGACCATCGTCGGGGAGGTACCCGTGAGAGGTGAGCGCGTTCGCGACGTCGGCCGGGGTGCTGGAAGACGAGAGCATCGGCTCACAGGCTAGGGCGTCACGCCCGAAGGCAGAGGCCCGGAGCAGGGTCATGTGAGCCACCGTCAGGGGCTGCCATGCTGAAGGACCGTGGATCACATCAGTGCCAACGTGGCGGAGCCAGCCCGACCATCGGCGTACGTCGCCACTGCCTCGGCCCTGCCCCTCGAGGTGCTCGTCCGCGCCCCATCGGCCGGCGAGATCGACCTGGTCGTGCGTTCGGCATCTCACCACCCTGAGCGCCGAGTGCGACTGCAGCGGGCACAGACGATCCCGACGAGCGCCGCCGAAGGCATCGACGGTGGGTCCGGTTGGTGGGGGGCCACGACCACCGCGGCAGCGGGCGACCAGTACTGGCTGGTCGTCGACGGAGGCGAGCCGGTCCTGGATCCATCGGCCGAGGCGGTCACCCTCGTCGATGGTCGGCCGGTCTGCGTCGTGCGCGGATCACCGTGGCCGAAGCAGCGATCGTTGGGTCGCGCCACTTCGACCCCGGTGATCTACGAGATGCACTCTCGCGGGTTCGCACGCACGTTCGCCGGTGCGATCGAACGTCTTCCGTACCTGCGCGACCTCGGCGTCGACGTCATCGAGTTGATGCCGGTGCATCCGTTCGACCCGAGCGACAACTACTGGGGGTACATGCCGATCGTGTGGGGCGCGGTGCACCAGCCCTATGCCGCGTCCGCGGACGCCGCGATCGAGCTGGCCGACCTCGTGTCGGCCGCCCACGATCACGGCATTGCGGTCTGGCTCGATGTCGTGTTCAACCACACGGGCGAAGGAGATCCCACACGCCCCGACTGGACGTTCCGCGGTCTCGATCCGAGCGTGTACCGGTGGCACGACGACGGTCGGCGGTACGACGACAGCGGGTGTGGCAACGACATCGACCCGTCGGATCCATGGGTGCGCACCCTCGTGATCGAGGCGCTCGGCCGGTACGCCGATCTGGGCATCGACGGGTTCCGGTTCGATCTCGCCTCGTTGCTCACCCGTGACGGCGGCGGCTTGGTGCGGCGCATCGGTGACTGGGCGACCGAGCGCGGCGTGACGCTCGTCGCCGAGCCGTGGGATCTCGCCTCCTAC
>JAYSLK010000173.1:0-8024 GCA_043725585.1 Actinomycetota bacterium | reverse complement strand
TAGGTGATGCCGAACGTGGCCTGCATCAGCGACATCACCCTGCCGCGGCTGGCGGGCGGTGCATCGCGCTGGATCACCGCTGAGAGGGTGATGAACAAGCTCGACCACGCGCCACCGAGCACGAAGATCACCGCGATCAACCACGGCAAGTTCGGGGCGAGTGCGTAGGCGACGAGGAGGGTGCAGACGGCGAGGACGGCGCCGACGACCAGGGTCGAACGGGCGAATCGCTGGGAGAGGAAGGAGATCAGAATCCCCCCGATGATGGCGCCGACCCCCTGGGCAGAGGCGACGAGGCCGACCATCCCGGTGCCCCCGTTGTAGTTGCCCTGCACGTAGATCGGCACCAGGCCCATGAACGGGACGAGCATGCAGTTCAAGAGGGCGAGCATCACGAGTGCGTGCCAGCAACCAGGCGTGGCACGCAACGCCTGCGTGCCCACGCTGAGCCGCTCACGCACGGTTCCGGCGTCCCCGTGTGGCGTGAAGGAGCGACGGACGGCCACCACGGCGCCGGCCATCACCACGAACGACAGGGCGTTGAACGCGATCGTCCACGCAGGGCCGACGATGAGGACGAGCAACGACCCCAGGATCGGACCCATCACTCGACCGCTGTTCCACGAGTAGACGCCGAGCGACACCATCTGCATCAGCTCGCGCGGTGGCACGAGGTCGGGCTGCATCGCTGCGTACGACGGCGCACCGATGGCGCCTGCGGCGCTCCCGATCAGGATCAACAGCGTCAGCACCCAAGGGGTTCGCACCCCGGTGCCGATGACGATCGCGAGCACGGAGGTGACCGTTGCCTGTGCCATCAATGCCGATGCGAACACGCGACGACGGTCGAAGCGGTCAGCGAGCAGCCCGCCGATCGGTGAGGCGATGCCCTGAGGCATGAACATGGCGAGCGCAACGAGGCCGGTCTGCAGGGCGCTGCCGGTACCGGATGCGACCAGGCTGCCGACCACGATCAACTGCACCCAGGTGCCGATGTCGCTCACGACAGCGGCGCCCCACAGCAGGCGCACCGCACGGTGGCGCAGAGGGACGAACGGGTGGTTGCTCACGACGCCCCGACGCTACCGAGCGGTCCAGGCGCCGCTCGGGTTGGTTGCCGCGCGTCACACCGCGCCGCGCCGAACGCTCGCGTGAACAGCCGCGCAATCCTCGAACGTAGGCTCCATTCGGGTGCGGGGGCACCCGATGAACATCTTGGGGCCGACCCAACGCGGCTTCGACCGTTTCTACGGATTCATGGACGGGGCGATGAACCACTGGGAGCACTTCCTCACCGAGGACAACCGCCACATCCCCACTCCCGACACGCCGGGCTTCGTTCAGGGCGTGCCGCTGACCACCAGCACCTGACCGGTCACCCACGAGGCGCCTTCGGACACGAGGTACACCGCTGCAGCAGCGAAGTCCTCGTCGCGGCCGAGGCGACCGAGCGGCTGTCTGGAGGCGAGCTTCTCGAACTTGGCGTCATCGAAGCCGGACGCCCGGTAGTAGTCGGCCGTGGGGGTGTGACCGGGAGCGATCGCGTTCACCCGGATGCGCCGCGGTGCGCACTCCAGCGCGAGCGTCTGGGTGAGGTGGTTCACCGCGGTCTTCGCCGCTGAATAGACCCCGTGTCCCGGTGAACCCTTGGTCAGGCCACCGGTCGACGACACGTTGATGATCGAGCCACCGTCGCTCAGCACGCGTTGCGCGGCCACGCTGGCCAGCCACACCGACATCAGGTTGCGGTCCATGATCGTGTGCCAGGACTCTTCGGTGACCGTGATGAGGTTGCCCATCGGTTCACCCTGCAGACCGCCTGCATTGTTGACCCAGATCGAGATCTCACCCAGTTCGTCGGTCGCTGTTCGGCCCAGCCGTTCGAGTTCGTCCGCGCTCGTGACATCGGTCGGGACGGCGACTGCTCGGCGACCCATCGCGACGATCTCGTCACGGACCGCCTCCAGCGGCTCGAGACGTCGACCTGCGAGCGCCACATCGGCACCGGCGCCAGCGAGGCCGAGCGCAATGCCACGCCCGATGCCCGTACCGCCTCCGGTGACCACGGCAACGCGTCCATCCAGTCGAAACAGCTCCAGAACGTTCACGAGCCGGAGTGTGCCACGAGGCCGGGCGTCTGGTCGGATCGGCCTCGTGGCATCAGCACGACGGGCGGTTCGTTGTCGCCGACGGTCGGGTCGTTGTTCAGCCCCAGGAGCCGCCGGACCAGCTGGAACCGGACCAGGACGAACCAGACCAGGACGACCCTGACCACGACGAACCAGACCACGACGAACCAGACCAGCTGGAGCCGTTCCATGTTCCGCCGGACCAGCTGGAGCCGGCGGTGGTCGCCGTCCACGGCTTTCCGAAGATGTCGACTTCGCCGCTGAGCGTCACGCCGTCAAGGGTGATCCGGTCGCGTCCGCGGGCTGCGTCGATGCTGCCCGAGCCTGTTGATGGCGTGTGGTTCTGCGTGTAGACCGTGCTCGGTGTGTTGTTCGCCAGCGACCAGAAATCAAGTGCGCCCTTGCCCTGGGTGTTGACCGGGACCCCGGCGAGTTGGTCGGCGGTGGTGCGCATGAAGCGCTTCACCTGATCCGGCGGCATCGACGGGTACTTCTGGAGCAGCAAGGCGACCGCACCCGAGGTGACCGCAGCCGCCTGGGAGGTGCCACTGCCGCGGAAGAACCGCGAGCCGAGCAGACCCTGCGGGTTGCGGCTGTCGAGGAACGAGTTCGGCACCCGCAGGCCCTGGAGCCGAGAGCCGAGAGCCGACCGCGATCACGTCAGGCTTGCGGTCCGTGCGGGTGCTCGAGCTCGCCGAGTACGACCCGATCAGGTCGTCGGAAACGGTCGCAGTGCCCTTGATGTCATACCCGCCGACGGCGATGACCGACGGGTTGAACGCCGGGTTGGCGAGGCCGGGCGCGTCTGCACCCCGCTGGTAGCCGGAGTTCCCGGCGGCGGCGACCACGACGATGCCGGCCTTCCATGCCCGCTCGACCGCGAACGACAACGGGTCGATCAGCGACGACTGGGTCGAGTTCGTCCCGTAGGAGATGTTGAGGACCCGGATGTTCATCCCGTTGTCGGTCTTGTGATCGATGACCCAGTTGATCGCCGCGATCATCTGCGTCACATCGACACCGCCATCAGCGGTCGAAACCTTGATCGACACGATCCGGGCATCGGGTGCGATCCCACGGTACGCGTACGCGGGTGCGTTCTTGTACGGCGCGGTCAGTGTCGAGTCCTTGCCCGCGATCAGACCGGCCATGAACTTGCCGTGACCGTTGGAGTCGCGGTGCTGGAAGTTCGGCGACTGCGACTCGAGCGAAAGATCCGGCCCGTAGATGATCTTGCCCGGCGTCGCCAGTCCCTCGACCGGCACGACGCCGGTGTCGATCACGGCACCATCGATGCCTGCTCCGGTGTAGCCCTGGTCCCAGAACGCGGTGACGCCCGTGATCTCGGTCAACGACTTCATCGAGTACCCATCCGTCGCCGGTTCGTACGTCGCAGCAGCAACCGATGTCGCACCGAGCGCGGGAACCGCCGTCGCGCACAACACGAGCGCCGCTGCGGACTTCGCCACCAGCGACCGCAGACCCCGAGCAGAGGTCCTGCCCCACGACGTCCCTCGCATCATCGTGCTGTTCTTCCGTGCCATCGATCCGCCTCTTCCGTGTTCCGTCGACCGCACTGGTATCCGAGTGCGGCACGACGCATTGAAGAGGATCCCGGCCGAAATGGCCACAGCTCGGAGCGAACCTTGCGCAACCTGTGAGGTTCTTGACCCGGCCCACACAAACCACCCACCGATGGTCTGCCCGAGCCGACGAGATCCCACGCAGCGAGACCACCTGCGGTCCTCTCGACGGGTGTCACCCGACGGGCCTGCTGGCCCCGAACCGGGTGCCGTGCATCAGTTGTGGATCGGCGATCCCGTACTCACGAGCTGGCGTCGGTGAGCATCTCGTCGACCGTCGCTTCGTCGACCGCACCCAACACCACGTTTGCCGCGCCATCGGGACCGACGACGACGAGCGCCGGTTGACTTGGCACGCCGAACCGCTGGAACACCTCGCCTGGATCGTCGCTGATCTGCGGGAACGTCAGGCCGTGCTTGTCGATGAACCCCTGGAACGATTCCTCGTCACCCGTCCACGCGACCCCGACGAAGTCCACCGTGCCGGCCCACCTCTGTGCTGCGCCCTCGACCGAAGGCGCTTCTCGATTGCACGTGCTTCAAGTGGGCGCCCAGAACCAGAAGGCGGTCGTCCGCCCCGCCGCAGCCGCGCCGCTGAACTCGCCGCCTCCGACGAGGGGAGCCGTGAAGTTCAACAGCTCCGGAACAGCGGTAGGCGCCGCTGATGCGGCGGCCGGTTGGCCCGGCGCCGCGGTGCCCGCCACCTGAGCCGGAGTCGTCGAGCCCGACACCTCGGGCACGGGAGCGGGCGATGTCGCCGCTGCTGGCGAGCCGGCCTGGGCGTCGACGGTCGATTCGCTGGACGATCCACACGAAGCGAGGAGCGAGATCGACGCCACGAGGGCGAGACCGCACATGACACGACGGTTCCTCATCGCCACAGGTTCACACACTCATGCGACCGACGACCTGCACGAGGGCAAGAGTTTCGCGATCGTTTCGATCTTCCCAGCTGGAACTCGCAGGACGAAACCGACATAGCCTTGCGAGCAACGAACCGAGGAGTGCGGGGGCGAACGTGCGATTGGCGAGGCGACGGCCGTGGGTGATCGCAGGTGCGATCGCGGCGACGATCGCGTTGGCGATGTCCGCATGGATGCTGCGTCGTGGCGACACGACCGTGGCCCGGGCACCGATTCCCCCGCGACAGGTCGTCGACGGCACGAACCCGTTCCGCACGGGTCGCACGCTGGTGATCCCCCACGGTGGAGGCGACGGTCTCTTCCCCGAGAACACCATGTTCGCGTTCGACCAGACGATGGCCATGGGTTCCGACGTGGTCGACGTCGACCTGCGGATCAGCGCCGATGGGGTGGTGATCGGCTTCCACGACTCGACGGTCGATCGCATCACGGGCGCGACCGGCAGCGTGAAGGGGTTGACCGCTGCGGAGCTCGCAACGCTGGACGCTGGGTGGGCGTTCTCGCCAGAAGATGGTGCCGGCGACCGTCCGTATCGGGGTCAAGGCCTGACCATCCCGACCCTCGAGTCGATCCTCGACCGGTTCCCGACCACGTTGCTGTCGCTCGATCTGAAGGACGAGTCGCTCGACATGGTGCAGCCCGTGTGCGACCTCCTGCGTGACCATGCACGATTCGACGACGTGTTCGTCGGGTCGAACAGCGATCCGCAGATCATCGAGTTCCGCGCTTCGTGTCCCGGCGTGCGCACGAGCGCGATCATGAACGACGTGTACGCGTCTCGCGATGCTCGAGCCGCGGGCGACACCGACTTCGTCCCTGCCGTGACCGTCGACCAGCCGCCGTTCCGCAACGACGGCCGCGAGTTGGTCGACGCCGAGTCGCTCGCCTGGGCTCACGATCACGGGGTGGCGATCCTGACGTGGGTGGTGAACGACGAAGACGACATGCGACACCTGATCGAGCTCGGCGTCGACGGCATCTACACCTCGTACCCCGATCGGCTGCTGCGACTGCTCGGCCGCTGCTCGTCGGCCTGCTGACCGTGGTCGAAACGGTTCAGCCGACCAGCAGCCCGCTGGCGACGAACAGCGGCACGGCGACCGAGGGGACGCCGACGAGGAACTCACCGCGGGACACGAAACTCATGATCTGCGAACCTTTGGGCGATTTGACTGAAAATTCGGTCAGTGCAACGATGCCCCGATGCCCGAACCGCGAACAACGACCCCGACATCAGCCGGCTTCGCGATGCCGGCAGAGTGGGAGCCGCACGCAGGCTGTCTGATGGCATGGCCATCGCGAGCCGAGCTGTGGGGCGATCGGTTGGCCGATGCCACGCGTGACTACGCCGCGGTCGCCGACGCGATCGCAGCATTCGAACCCGTGCTGATGGTATGCAGCCCTGGCCACGCGGGCGAGGTCGCCGATCGATGCGGCGACGGCGTGACGCCGATCGAGATCCCGATCGACGACTCGTGGGCCCGCGACAGCGGCCCCGCATTCGCGCGCAACGCTGCAGGCGAGGTCGCCGTCGTCGGGTTCGGGTTCAACGCCTGGGGCAACCGATGGCATCCGCACGACGACGACGCGCTCCTGTCGCGACGGTTGGCCGACGTTTTCGGACTGCCGTTCTTCGACGCGCCGTTCGTCCTCGAAGGTGGGTCGTTCTTCGTCGATGGCGCCGGCACCGTCATCACCACCGAACAGTGCCTGCTCAACCCGAACCGCAACCCGCACCTGAACAAGCACCAGCTCGAGCAGGGCCTGTGTGACTTCCTCGGTGCGACAACCGTCATCTGGCTGCCGTTCGGTCACAGCCTCGACACCGGGCCGGCGGGCACCGACGGCCACGTCGACGGCGTCCTGCAGTACATCGCACCGGGCCGCGTGCTGCTCGAGGCGGTCTCGGATGACTCGTCACCGGAGTTCCGACGCGGTCAGGCGAACCTCGCTGTGCTCCGGGCGTCCGTCGATGCCGCCGGGCGCGACTTCGACATCGTCACCCTCGATCCCGGCCCGGCCGCGACGGTGTCGTACGCCAACCACTACCTCGCGAACGGTGCGGTCATCGTCCCTGTGGGCGCTGACGACGCTGACGGTCCGGCGCTCGACCGGTTGCGGGCCGCGCATCCCGATCGCGTCGTCGTGGGCGTACCGGGCGAAACGCTCGCGTTCGGAGGTGGCGGGCCGCACTGCATCACCCAGCAGATCCCGATCGGTGTCGAGCTCCCCTCCCGATGATCCCCAGCCCGAACACTGCGACGTCGACGGATCGACGGACCGCACTGCTGATCGCAGCCGTCGAAGAGATCGCGCGTGCGGGCACCAGAGGCCTACGGGTGGAAGCGGTCGCCAAGCGTGCCGGCGTCTCCACAGCATTGATCTACCACCACTTCGGTGACCGGTCCGCTCTGCTGCAGTCGGCGCTCGAACACATCGGCGCACAGGCGACCGCCTACACCGAACGCGGTCACGGATCAGCCTCTGGCCGCGAGGCCCTCGTCGCGGTCCTGACCGACGAGATCCAGGACGACCACTCGGTGCGCACGAACTCGGCCGCCTGGGGAGAGCTGCGTGACTCCGCGGTGTTCGACACCGATCTGCGGCCGATGCTGACGTCGATGACTCAACGATGGATCGACGACATCGCCGATCTGGTCCGCGATGGGCAACGCGACGGTTCGATCGACGCATCGGTCGACCCGGCGGAGGCTGGTGTTCGCCTGTCTGCGGCGGTCGAGGGCATCAGCATGCGGTGGCTGACGGGCATGCTGACGACCGATCAGGCACGGTGGCATCTTGCCTCGATGGCGGACGCTGCAATCGGATCGCGGCCGCCGGTCGACAGGGGCCCGACGACGACGCAGTGAGCCTTCGCGCCGCGCTGGTCAGTGGCTGTGCTGAAATCTGGGTGGCGGACTCGAGTGTCACACCGGCGCGGCAGGATCGCCTGGCACGCTGTCACAGGGCGTCGGGCCAACCGGTCCCTCGACTCGTCGTCCACCTCGGCCTCCAACATCCCACCCAGCCCACTCGACCCTCCCGGCGTCGCCCGGCCCGCCAAGGAACTGCATGTCAAACGCCACCGCCTACGACGCGTCGTCCATCCAAGCGCTCAGCGGGCTCGCCCACGTGCGGCACCGCCCGCTCATGTACCTCGGTTCCGCAGGGATGGGCGTGGCGGGACTGCATCACCTCATCTGGGAGATCGTCGACAACTCCGTCGACGAGGCCATGGGCGGTCACGGCGACCGGATCGTCGTCGTGCTCCACGCCGACGGCTCGGTCGAGGTGCGCGACGCCGGGCGAGGCATCCCGGTCGATCCGTTCAAGGACGGTCCGCATGCAGGCAGGTCGGCACTCGAGGTGGTGCTCACCGAGACCAACGC
>JAYSLK010000172.1:0-8456 GCA_043725585.1 Actinomycetota bacterium | reverse complement strand
TGGTCGTCGTCAGCGTCGTGGTCGACGAGATGATGGCCTGTGTGAAGGTGGGCCGATCCGACGCGTTCAAGGAAAGCCTCGAGCAGAATCCGCTGCAGTTCGCCCCGATGGATCGACACCTGCGGCCACCGGTACCCGGCTGCCACACCGCGGGGCTCGTCCCAGATCGCGTCCCCGCGCTTGGTGAAGTAGGCCAGCGTCGCCGGCTGGACCGAGGCGCGCTCGATTTGGCCGAGCAATCCGAGTGCGTCGAGCTCTCGCACGGCGTGAGGAAGCAGGTTGATGCCCACGCCGAGGGCACGAACCTCCGTCACCGATTCGAACACCTCGACCGCATGTCCCTCGCCGTGAAGGCTCAGAGCGGTCACGAGGCCACCGATGCCCGCACCGACGAGGACGATCGGATCGTCGTGCTGAGCCATCCGAGTCATGCCGACGTACGGCGAGAACTGCCCGCTGCGGTCATCTACAGCAGCAGCATGTTCGGTTCGGCGTTCGCATTGAGCCCGGTGCCCCGAGTGCATGTGCCACCCCGAGGTGAGCCGTTGTTGTAGGCCTGGCGCACGCAGTTGCGGAGAGCCCTTTCGCCCCACCAGTTCGGGTGGACCGACTCTTGCACGTAGTACGGACCGAACACCGTGCTCAGCGTGCGGATCTGGGCGATCCATTCGGTGCTGTCGGATGCGCCTGCAACCGTCCAGTTGGCCCTGCCCGAGTTCTCCATCAGGTTCACGCCGGTCTCGCACAGGCGGCGACCGTTGAACGATGCGGCGACGTCCATCACCTCCACGTTTCCGCTCACGGCATGGGCAACGGCCGCGGCGTTCTTGACCGAGTTGTTGATGGTGACCAGCGCCGTGTCGTTGGCCCAGTCGGCGTCCCGATTCCAGAAACCACAGCCCCCGGTGCTCTGCCGGGTGAAGCCCGACTGCGAGTATCGGAACCCCGAACCTCGCGGGATGGGCGATGGATAGGTCTGCGTCATGATCGTGTACTGCGCCGTCGTGTACCCGGCATTCGCCATCGCCGTGCGGATGTTCGTGATCGCTCCGATGATGGCGTTCGTCTGAGCCGTGACGTTCGCAGCAGTGAAGTTCGAGGTGACGGCACCATCGTCGTAGCAGTAGTTCGGCCACCACGACGGCGACGTGAGGAAGTTCGTGACACATCGCTGCACGATGTCGGCGAACCCGAAGTTGTTTCCGCCGATCGACAGCTGGATCATCGTGACGTTGTGCGTCGTGGCGAACTCCTGCAGCATCAACGCCTGGCCCTTGTTGGCTCCGCTCGCGTAGAAGTCGAGGCCCGGCTTGAAGTATCCGTCGGAGCTCGTGAACGTCGCGGTGCGAGCGCCGGAACACGCGAGGTTGAGGCTCGAGATGCCGCCACCGATGTGTATCTCTGCGGCCGTGCTGCGATGACACCTCGCGATCTGCTCGGCAGTGACAGTTGCATTGTCGTTGTAGGCGGCGGCTCCACCGGCGTCGACGCTCGACGAGCTGTTGTTGCTGTTGCCCGCCCATCGGCCGGCCTCGCCAGAGATGTACGAGTCACCCAGGCTGACCACCCACGGCGAACCCACGCCGGCGCCATCGGCATGAACGATCGGCAGTGCAGGCGCGCCGAGCGTCACGGCCGCGGCCATGACGGTCGAGGTCGCGCAGACGGCAACGAATGCTGACATGGTCTTCCCCACGGTCGCCTCCCACGCCCGCCCCCACGGCGAACACGTCGAACGGTAGCCATGCCGACCTACGACGGTCAACGAGGCACCCGGCTCCGGATGTCGGGTCGATCGATGCAAACTCACCCGGGAACCGGGACCTTGGTCCTGTGCCCCGGTGACCTGCGCCCCTGCCCGGCCTCCCGACCCCGTCGGTACGGTCGACTCCGTGCCTCACAATCCTGTTTCACGTCGGCGACGCGTCTTTTCGACGTTTGCGCTGGCCATGGTCGTCGCCCTCGTCGCCGTGTCGTGCTCGGATGACCCGGCGGACGTCGCTCCCCCCACCACACCGCCGGGGTCCACCGTCGCGCCCACGACCACGCTGATGCCCGACAAGGAGTACGACATCGTCGGAACCGCCTTGCAGGCAACCTTCTTCACCCAGCTCGCCGCGTACGTGGTCAACGCCGGCCTGGTCGAGACGTTGCGCGGCGGCCCGTTCACCGTGTTCGCGCCGACCGACGAGGCGTTCGCCAAGATCCCGACCGACATCCTGCGCGCCGTCGAGGACAACGACCTGCTGGCGACGGTGCTCACGTACCACGTGGTGGCAGGCGAGATCGCCTTGGCCGACTTGAAGGACGGCGAGTTGCAGACGGTCGCCGGGATTCCGTTGACCATCAGCCACGTCGGTGATCAGGTGTACGTGAACGGCAACGCCGTGGCCGCCGGCGATGTCGCCGCGACCAACGGTGTGATCCACGTGATGGGCGACGTGCTGGTGCCGCCGCTCGGCGACATCGTCGACGTGGCAACCACCCTGCCCGGATTCGAGACGCTGGCCACGTTGGTCGCCCAGGCCGACCTCATCGACACGCTGAAGGGTGATGGTCCGTTCACCGTGTTCGCACCACTCGATGCCGCGTTCGAGGCGTTGCCGCAGGCAACGGTCGATGCGGTGACATCCGATCCCGAGCTGCTCGCCACCGTGCTCACGTATCACGTGGTCCCCGGCAAGATCTCGCTGTCGGACATGAGCGACGGTGACACGCTGGAAACCGTCGCCGGGATCGAACTGAAGATCACCAAGGACGAGGCCGGCACCACGTTCGTCAACGGCATCCCGGTCGCGGTCGGCAACGTGCAGGCCACCAACGGAGTGATTCATGTGTTGGCCGAGGTGCTCATTCCTCCGAGCTGAGCCCCGAAGGCCACGAGGGACAGCGCCCCAGGCTGGCCACTCGTGGCACGGCGGGAGCACCGCACGCCGTACGAGTCGCCACCACACTTCCCCCGTGGTTCGACGCGTCGGCGTGCGGTTCATCCGTCGGCCGACCCGATCGGTCTGACGGCCGAATCACACGACGCCATCCCGCCAAGGTCCGAGTACCGTCGAGTCGGTCATGACAGACGACGCGCCGCAGACGGTCGGGCAACCAGGCCGCCCAGATCACACCGCTCCACTCGGCCGAGGCGCCCAGCCCGCCCGCAACGGGGCGCGTCGACGCCGCGCCCGCACTCAGGGGCCCGACCCGTCGTCCGATCGCGACGACCCCCGGGCTGCCCAGCGAGGCGCCACGCTCGACACGCTGCGCGCCGATGGCCTTCTGGTGCCTGCCGACGGCCTGCCCATCGGCGAACGGTGGGATGGTCTCGCCGCCGCGCTCGAACAGCACCAAGTGGTCGTGGTCGCTGGCGAGACAGGGTCGGGCAAGAGCACCCAGCTGCCCAAGCTCTGCCTCCACCTCGGTCGAGGCGTCGCCGGCATGATCGGCCACACCCAACCCCGCCGCGTCGCCGCACGAACGATCGCTGAGCGCATCGCCGAAGAACTGGGCGTCGAGCTCGGCTCGGCCGTCGGATACACGGTTCGCTTCACCGATCGCGTGGCCGACGGCACCTTGGTGAAGGTGATGACCGACGGCATCCTGCTCGCGGAGGTCCAACGCGACCGGATGTTGCGCCGCTACGACACGATCATCATCGACGAGGCCCACGAACGCAGCCTCAACATCGACTTCCTGCTCGGCTACCTGAGTGAGTTGCTGCCTCGACGTCCAGACCTGAAGCTGATCGTCACGTCGGCCACGATCGACACCGAGCGCTTCGCCGCACACTTCGGCAACGCCAGCGGACCTGCACCCGTGATCTCCGTCGAAGGTCGCACCTTCCCGGTCGAGACGAGGTACCGACCGATCGGCGACGATCCCGACGACGACCGCGATCAGGTGCAGGCCGTGATCGATGCCGTGGAGGAACTCGGTCACGAGGGGCCGGGAGACGTCCTCGTCTTCCTGAGCGGTGAGCGCGAGATCCACGACACCGCCGACGCGATCCGACGCCTGAACCTTCGCGACACCGAGGTGTTGCCGCTGTACGCGCGGCTGTCGGCTGTCGAGCAACACCGCATCTTCCAGTCCCACCCGGGCAGGCGGGTCGTGCTTGCGACCAACGTCGCCGAGACATCCCTCACCGTTCCTGGGGTGCGCTACGTGGTCGACGCGGGTGCGGCGCGAATCTCGCGATACAGCCTGCGACTGAAGGTCCAGCGACTACCGATCGAGCCGGTGTCGCAGGCGTCCGCCAACCAACGCGCCGGACGCTGCGGCCGCGTCGCCCCCGGAGTGTGCATCCGCCTCTTCAGCGAGGACGACTACCTCGGGCGACCCGAGTTCACCGAGCCCGAGATCCTGCGTACCAACCTTGCATCGGTGATCTTGCAGATGACGGCGTTGGGACTCGGCGACGTCGCGGCGTTCCCCTTCCTCGATCCACCCGACGCCCGGGCGATCCGTGACGGGTTCGCACTGCTCGAGGAGCTGGGCGCGATCCGCAGCGACGACGACCGCGAGCAGCGCCGGCTCACCCCGCTCGGCACCCAGCTCTCGCGCCTGCCCGTCGATCCCCGCCTCGGTCGCATGGTGATCGAGGCCGAACGCCATGGGTGCGTCCGCGAGGTGCTCGTGATCGCGTCGGCACTGTCGATCCAGGATCCGCGCGAGCGGCCCGCTGAGCACCGTCAAGCTGCCGACGAGATGCACCGGCGATTCGCCGTCGATGGCTCCGATTTCCTTGCGTTCGTGCGTCTGTGGGACTACCTCCGCGAGCGCCAGCACGAGCTTGGTTCGAGCCAGTTCCGCAAGCTGTGCCGGAGCGAGTACCTGAACTACCTGCGCGTGCGCGAGTGGCAAGACCTGTACAGCCAACTGCGACAGGTGGCCGGGCAACTCGGCATCCGCCACGGCAGCGAGGCCGGACATCCCGACCGAGTGCACCAGGCCCTGCTCTCGGGTCTGCTGTCGCAGATCGGAATGCGCGACACCACAGGACGCGACGGGCGCGATGCCCGACCGGGAAGCCCCAGCGACGAACTCGTTCCCAGCAGCCGCCAGGACCGCCGCGACGCTCGCGAGTACCGGGGAGCGCACGGTTCCAAGTTCGCCATCGCCGGTCAGTCGTCGGTGGCCAAGGCCCTCCCGCGCTGGGTGATGGCCGCCGAGGTGGTCGAGACCAATCGCTTGTGGGCTCGCACCGTCGCGCCCATCCAGCCGGAGTGGGCCGAGCGCCTGGGTTCGCATCTCGTGAAGCGTTCGTACGAAGAGCCGCGGTGGGAGGCCCGGCGCGGATCGGCCGTCGTCACCGAGCGGGCCACGCTGTTCGGCCTGCCCGTGGTGAGCGGACGGGCGATCGGCCTCGACCGCCTCGATCCGGCGATGGCCCGCGAGCTGTTCTTGCGTCACGCGTTGGTCGAGGGAGATTGGTCGGCACCGCATGCGTTCCTCACCGCCAATCGCGCGTTCGTCGACGGCCTGCGCGACCTCGGCGAACGGGTCCGCCGGGTCGACCTGGCGGACGACGATGTCGTGTTCGAGTTCTACGACGGGTCGGTGCCGGCCAAGGTCACGTCTGGTCGCGAGTTCGACAAGTGGTGGAAGACCGCTCGCACCGGCGATCCCGATCTGCTGACGCTCACTGTCGAGAAGCTGGCTGCGCTGCGGGGCGGGTCGGAGACGGTGCTCGATCCTCGCGCCTTCCCGGGCACCTGGGCACTCGACGATCTCACACTCGACGTCACCTATCGCTTCGATCCAGGAGCGGTCGACGACGGCGTGTTGGTGCACGTCCCACTCGCCGTGCTCAACCGAGTGCAAATGGACGGCTTCGACTGGCAGGTGCCCGGCATGCGCGAAGAGCTCGTCACCGCTCTGGTGAGGACCCTCCCGAAGATCTACCGCAAAGAGCTGCATCCTCTCGGCGAGATCACCACCGCAGCGTGGAAACGCATCCCCAGCCGACCCACCACCGAGCCGTTCCTCGCCGTGCTCGGTCGGGCGCTCACCGATGTGGCGGGAGTCATCGTGCCGCCCGAGATCTTCGAACTCGACAGGGTGTCTTCCCATCTGCGCGTGTCGTTCTCGGTGGAGAACCAGCAGGGAGCCCGGCTCGCCGTCGGCAAAGACCTCGACGCACTCCGCTCCGAGCTGAACCCGCGCCTTCGCTCTGCCGTCGCGCGGGTGATGCCGATCGAGGAGCGCACCGGCATCACCCATTGGGACCTCGGCGACCTGCCTCGCGAGATCGAGGGCAGCGCCGATGGCCACATCGTTCGTGGATATCCCGCGCTGATCGACGATGGCGACTCGGCGTCGCTTCGCGTCCTCACCAACCCGACACTCCAGCAACGGGTGATGCGCCTCGGCGTTCGTCGCCTGCTTCTCCTCACCGTGCCGGTCTCGAAGCGCGCCGCCGAAGCCAAGCTCACGAACGCCAGCAGGCTCACGATCGTCCGGTCCCGGCTCTCCCTCGACGAACTCGTTCGCGACTGCATCGTCGCCACCACCGATCGCGTGCTCACCGAAGCGGGTGGCCCGGTGTGGTCCGAGCTGGAGTTCATCGCGCTCCGGAAGCGCGCTCTCGAGGACGTTCCGGACCGCACGGCCACTGCGCTGGCAACTGTTGCGGAGATCCTTGCCGCGGCGCACGATGTGGAGCAGCGACTGGTGAAGCTGAAGGCCGATCCCGTCAGGGCTTCCGCCGAGGACGCTCTGGCCCAACTCGATCGACTGGTTCGCCCCGGATTCGTCGTTTCTGTCGGAGCTCACCGCCTGCCTGACCTTCTGCGCTACGTGCGCGGCATCGGCCGGCGGCTCGACAAGCTGCCCGACGATCCGGCGAAGGATCGACGCAACCTCTACGAGATCCATGCGCTCGAGCAGCGCTATGGCTCGTTGCTGCGCACGCTCGACCGCAGCGAGATCACGCCCGAGGTGATCGAACTCGGCTGGCAGCTCGAGGAGCTCCGAATCACGGTGTTCGCCCAGGTGCTCGGCACGCCGAAGCCGGTGAGCCCGCAACGAATCCTGAAAGAGCTCCAGCGACTCGGCGGCTGAGCCTCGCCCACCCCACCTCACCGCCGCGATGAGAGATGAGTGCCGGTGCCGCTCATCTCTCATCGCGGGGGTTCGGGCGGGTCAGTCGTCGTCGATCTCGGCGTACTTCTGGATGCGGGCCGGGCCGGCGGGGGAGAGCTTGAACTGCACCTCGAACGGCTCGCCCCCGGGGCGCCGCAACAGGATGCGGCCGGCTGCCGCGGTGGTCGGGATCACGCGCTCGATCTCGAGCGCACCCCCGCAGTCGGCGCACCACCGAGCCGCTTGTGCCCGGCGCCGCTCGTATGGCTCGTCGGGCGCGACGTTGTCGGCGAACAGATCGTCGGCCGCGGCGTCGTCCCACGATCCGAGCAGTGCGACCAGCCGTTCGGCGAACTCGTGCACCAGCGGCGCGTCGAGTGGCAGCTGCGTCGGGAACGCGCCGCGTTCGAGGATCAGCTCGAACACGTCCTGGGTGAGCCGTGCCATCGGCGCATAGGTCACGTTCGACAGCGCCACCATGCCGATGCCCCGCTCGACCGCCCACCGCATGTGCGACCCGTAGCCGGGCAGCCCACCGGAGTGCGCCACGACGCGACCCATCCGGTGGCAGTTCCTGATGCGCAGCCCGTACCCGTAGCCGTTCACTGCGGTGCGACCGGGCAACGGCATCGTGCGCGTGAAGCGGTGCATCTCCTGCATCTCGCGTCGCGACGCCCGCGACAGCGCACCGCCGTCGGCACCGTCGCGTGCGGGGAACGCGTCGGCCAGGAACGTGATCCACCGCATCACGTCGTTCGCCGTGCTCCACAGTCCGCCCATCGGAGCGATCTCGCCGTCGCCCAGAGGGGCGGACCCCTCGGGGACGAACGCCCCGTCGCGCCATCGGTACGGGCGCGCCCAGTCGTCGTGCTCGGGTTGCACCCACGTCGTCCGGGTCAGGCCGAGCGGCTCGATCAGCCGCTCGGTGATCAGGTCTTGCACGCGCCGCCCGGTGGCGCGCTTCACCGCTCGTCCGAGCAGACCGAAGCCGAGGTTCGAGTAGTCGAACGCGCTGCCGGTGGGGCCGGAGAACACGATGCCGTCGCGCACGACGGCGTTCATGCCGTCGTCGTCGATGTCGAGGTGGCGGTCACCCCAGGGGTTGTCGGTGACGAAGCCGGCCGTCATCGTCAGGAGGTGGCGGACTCGGATGGGCGCGGCATCCTCGGTCGGGGCGCGCAGCGCGGCAAGCTCGGGTGCGAGGCGGCCGATCGGATCGTCGAGCGACAGCGCGCCTTCGTCGTGCAGCGACAGAACCACCGCGGCGGTGAACGACTTCGTCATCGACGCGATGCGGTACACGGTGTCGGCCGTCGGCATGGGCATGTGCTCGTCGTCCCACGAGGCCCCCGTGGTCGAGACCTGGCCCTGGCTGACCA
>JAYSLK010000171.1:0-7333 GCA_043725585.1 Actinomycetota bacterium | reverse complement strand
CAACGCCGTGGCGAGGCGCTCGTGGGCGGTGGGGAACCGGGGTGGATCGACGATCGCTGCTGTGCCGTCGCCGAGGTCGATCACATACGACGAGTGGCCGAGGCCCTCGTCGACGAACTCATGAACACGCACACTGCCTCCTCAAAGAGCAACTTGAATAGTCGCTGCGACGACGCTATCTTGTCAAGTGGTTCTTTGAACACGGAGGTAGCGGTGGGAGATCGAGGCAAGAAGGACGCGCTGTTCGACGGGTTCGCCGACGTCGCCAAGGCGCTCGGCAACGGTCGCCGGGCCGAACTGATCGACATCCTCGTCCAAGGTGAACGCCACGTCGACGAGCTCGCCAGCGAGATCGACCAGAGCGTCGCCAACACCTCGTTCCATCTCCGTACCCTCGCTACCGTCGGCCTCGTCACGACCCGCCGCGACGGCAACCGCATCTACTACCGGCTCGCATCCGAACAGGTCGCCTCATTGTGGGCATCGCTGCGGTTGGTTGCCGTCACCCACCACGACGCGATCGACGATCTCGCCAGCGCCTACCTCGGACACCGCGATGACCTCGAACAGGTACGCCGCGACGACCTTGCCCGGCGTCTCGCCGATGGCGACGTGATCGTCATCGACGTCCGCCCGGATGCCGAGTACGCCGCCGGCCACATCGCCGGCGCGGTCTCGATCCCGATCGAACAACTCGCTCGCCGGCTTCGCAGCCTGCCAGCGGCTGTCGATGTCGTCGCTTACTGCCGCGGCCCGTACTGCGTGTTCGCCGACGAAGCCGTCCAACTCCTCCGCCGTCGCGGGCGCCACGCCCGCCGCCTCGAGGACGGCTTCCCCGAATGGCGCAACGCCCGCCTCCCGATCGAGTCCAGCGCTACCGAGGAGATCACGCCCTGAACGTTCTCGTCATCCTGCAAGGCCCCGCCTACGGCGACGAACGCGCCTACAACGGGCTCCGCCTCGCCGGCAACCTCGCCAAACGCGACGACGTCACCGTCAAGATCTTCTGCTTCGGCGACGCAGTCGGCTGCGCAATCACCAACCAACAACTCCCCAACGGCTACTACCACCTCGACCGGATGCTCACGTCTGCCGTCCACCACGGCGCCGAGGTCGGACTCTGCGGCAGTTGCATGGATGCCCGCGGGATCGCCTCGGAGAGGCTCATCCCGGACGCCCACCGGTCCAGCCTCGACGAGGTCACCGACTGGACGCTGTGGGCCGACAAGACGATCACGTTCTGAACACCGATGACCACCATCGAGTCGCCGTCACACTGGATCGCTCCAGCCGGCGCGCTCGCCATCGCCGCCACCCGTACGGCAGGCGCTCCTGCTCGGCGATACCCACCAAGTACCCCTCCCGGACGGAGCCGTCGACGTCGCGTTCGCAGTCACCGTCGGCGAGTTCACCGCTGCCCCGGCTCGTTTGTTCGCTGAGCTGGCCCGCGTGACGAGACCCGGAGGGCCGGTGGTGGTTGGCTCGCTCAATCGGAACAGCCCGTGGGGCTGGTCGAACCGCCGGCAGTTCACGAGGACGACGGCCACGTTCGGGCAATCGGCGACGTGCAGCACCACGATCTCCACAATGGCCAGCGTAGAGCGGCATTTCCTTCGCTCTACAAACGCCTTGCCTCGCAGGCGGTGGGGTCCACGGCAGCAATCGTCAGGCCACAGGCGAGGTGGGGCTGATGGTTGCAGACCGCGGCTGGGCCGAAGCCCAGCCACGGTCGGGGCGGGGTCCTTGTTGAGGCAGATGCCTAGTCGCGGTAGCTGCGCGAGCGCAGGCGCATCAGCCAACCGACCACCAGTCCGGCGAGAGCGGACAGGATGATGACCAACCAACCGGGGGCGGTTGCCTCATCGATGAGGTAGCCGACCCGTACGTCCGCACGGTTGTCGAACGCCACAGCAATGAGGATGACGACGAGCGCCAGCACCACCAGAAGGCGAAACATGCGTCCGGCGTCGCGGCGGTGGACAGCTCCGCTCGCCCGGTCGATGTCGTCACGATCTGCCATCAGACTTGCTCGATGACAGTGGAGTTCCTCGCGTAGCGGGGCATCATCAGGGCGGCGAGCACCACGACCACACCGGCGATCACTGCCAGCCATGCCAACGACGACTCGATCGCCAGCGACTCTTCGAACGATTCGCTCTGCACCGCTGCGACGAAACCGGCAATGCCGAGCACCGCACCGAAGAACGTTGCACCGGAGCGCGAACGGGCGACGCCCGCGATGAGCAGGCACACGCCCAGGGCGATCTCGATGAGGCCGAGAGTGGTGGTGTGGGAGAAGCCGAGCACTTCGACTACGGGGTCCGCCATGCCGCCCTCGAATCCAGCGCGGACGACGGCGATGAGCCCGAGGAGCAGTAGCGCCAGACCGACAAGTGCGGCGATGATCGCGTCGGGCTCGAAGTGCGAACTCGAAACCCTGCGGACACGCCCGCCGACCACCGGCTGGGTGGCGATGACTGCGGGGATCTGCTGTTGGACGGCCGTCTGAGCGACCGGGGTCTCGATCGCCGCTGCAGTGCGCTCTTCGTAGGGGCCTTCGTTGAATGTCATGGCGTGCTCGCTTCTTGAGTTGTGAGATGTGTCAGTCGGGTGTGGGCCGGTCACCATGCGATGGTGCCGGCTGTCCACAGGGTGGGGAAGAGCGCTAGGGCGAGGCCCAGGGGTACGAGCACGAGCGTGGGCGTACCACCGCGACGTGAACGCAAACCGTGCTTCCAGGCCGGGCCGGCAGCAGCGATCACAAAGCAGATGACTGCGGCGAGGTAGAAGAAGAAGGAGATTTTCGGGTCCATAACGGCCGCCGATCAGGTGAGAACGAGGATGAGGATGATGATGATGAGCAGAGTGCCCAAGCCGATGTACATGGTTGTCCTTTCAACTGCAGAGTTCGCTATGACGTAGATGCCCAGAGCGCGGCCTGCGCAAACATGAACATGCAACGCCGACGACGCCGCCGGGGCGCAGGGTGCCGGCGGCCGGCCATGCGTCAGCGAGGCGTACAAGATCGACGACCGGATCCACGTCTGCCCGATCGACCGGCTGTGGCAGACGAACAGAACCTGATCAACTCGGTCACGATGGGGCGCCGGCCGAACGAAATGCAACGAGATGTAAAGCATCGGTCGTGACATTTCATTGCAGTTCCCGAATGGTGATCGCCACTACCGTTGCGCCGTGTTCGTCAGCGACCTGCGCCACTTTCTCGACATGCCCGAGTCGGCGGGTAACCGGCGCTCGTCGCTTGGCTCTGCACTCAGAACAGACTCGCTGGCGCGGCACCGGCGGTCGAAGCCCGGCGCCTGGTCGTCGACGGTGGCGAGGGGTCAGGAGGCGACGTGTCTTCCGACGTGCCGGCGACGAGACGTTCTACGTCGTGCTCGAGCTCGGTCACGGAGAAGCGAACTCAGCGGCCGATGTGAACGGCCGTCACCGCTTCTCGCCTGATCAGCTCGGAAGGCGTCGTCCGACCGATGTCAGCGAGGCGCGCAGTTCGGGCAACGACAACGTGCCTCCAACGGTGCCGACTTACGTTTGCCCTGCGGCGACTTCCGCCTCCTCTGAGGAAGACGGCAAGGTCGTTGAGGAAGACGGCGAGGTCGTTGAGGGAGACGGCAAGGGCTTGCGGTCGGATCATCTTCGGGTCATGAAGCTGGTTGCTGTGGTGCGACGGTGGTTGCGCGTTGTTGGGCGACGAGAGCGGTGGCGAGGTGAACGAGGGCGATGGCCGCACCGAGGGTGGCTAGCCCGGATCGTGATTCGGTGAGCTGGTGGGCGACCTCGGCGATGTCGAACATCGCGAAGATGACGGCGAACGCGACGGTAGCGAGCAGCAGGCGGCGACGGTTGCGGAACCAGGCGAGCGCGCCGAGTGTGAGTGACATCGCGACCGCAACGATGACGAGGGCGTTCGATTCCAGGTTGAGGCCGAGGACGGTTTCCGTGGACGTCTCCGAGTGCCCGGGCGCCTCCCTGCCGGGCCCGATTGCGGCGAGGATCCCGAGGATCGGTCCCGCGCAACACACAGCGCACGCGACCGCCCCGACACCGACGATGGCTGCGTTCTCTTTGCTGGCGCTCATCTCGGGTTGCCGAACAGTGAGTGGAGCACGGGGAGAGCGTCGTGAGGTGCCCGGATTTCGAGGGCGATGCCACGGCGGTCGATGGTGATCACGAAGGTGAAGAACTGGCAGCAGTCCTGCTCCGCGGCAGCGAGTCGCATCAACTCGCCGACCGGTGTCGCCGGCGCGAAGGTTGCTCGTAACCCGGCGTCGATGGGTTCGCGGTGTTCGACGTGTTCGAGGAGTCGTTGCCATTCGTCGAGCCGGTCGCGCATCGACTCCGACCCGAGCGTGCAGGCGATCGGCACCGCGCCCGCCGCACTGTCGGGCTTTGTGCCAAGCGTGACGGCCTGGGCGGCGCTGACGTTGGAGTGGTCGCTGTCGGAGGTGTCGGTGACACAGCCGCAATCGATATCGCAGGGACCGTCGGGGCGGTGGGCCTCGAGTGTCGCTGCAGCGCGTTGCAGATCGGAGGTGAGGGTCATCAGTTCGACGATCTGCTGGTGAGCGCTGGCGAGTTTGTCGGCAACGACCGTTCGGAGGCGATCCTGCACGGGTCCGCATTGGCCGCCGTCCCAGGCGATCGTCAGATCGGCGATCTCGTCGAGGCTGCATCCGAGTTGTTTGGCGCGGGCGATGAACGCGAGCCGGTCGAGTGTTTGGTCGTCATACAGCCGGTAGCCGGCGGGGGTTCGGCTCGCCTCGGGGAGAAGTCCGATCTGTTCGTAGTAGCGCAACGTCGCAGCGGTGAATCCGCTGCGGTCGGCGACATCCTTGATCTTGTAGCTGGTGCTCACCACCGCAGCGTAAACCTTCAGGTTGGCTTGAAGGTCAAGGGCGTTGTGGAATCAGCACGGTCTCGCCGGCGAGGCTCGGGGTTGTCGTCAGGGCGGGTCGCCGGCGGTGGTCACCGTGCACGATCCCGTGGCGTGGCCGGTGCGCTTCTGCGACTCTCGTGGATGGCGGCCCGGAGGTCGTCGATCGTCGGCAGGCGGAGCCGGCAGGCGACCCCCACCTCTCCGTCAGCTCGGACCTCGCGATCGTCAACGAGCACCGTCGGGGAGCCTCGCATGCCCAGCGTGGCCGCCTCGGACTCGGTTTCGACCAGGCGAGTGGCGACCGGTACCGACACATCGCCACATGCGACAGCGATTCGCTCGAGAACGATGGCGACATTCGGACAATCGGCGACGTGCAGCACCACGATCTCCATTTGGGCGAGTGTACGGGGGTGTTGCGCTGTCGTCCCGCGATGAACGAATGCGACCTGCGGGGATCCGCGGGCAGCGTGTCAGTCGGCGGTTTCTGGCCCGCCGGCGTCCTTTCGGAGGGTGGTGGTTTGGGTGGTGGTGTCGGTGGCGCTGACGGTGACGGTGACGTCGAGTGCGTTGGTGTCGGTGTAGTAGAGGCTGAACTCGTTGACGGGCAAGTGGTCGGGTGCGCCGGAGTTGTCGAAGTGGGCGATGCGTTGTTCACCGGCGGGGATGGTGAAGTCGGCAGGGAGTTTGGCGTCGTAGTTCTCGGTGACGTTCGTGGTCGCGTCGGTGAAGGTGTAGAAGACCTCGAACGCGGTGAGTTCGGTTGTGCCGGTGTTGGTGAGCGCGATTTCGAGGTGGTCGCTGGCAGCTTTGCCGGTGCTGTCGACGTTGTTCTCGACGAGGACGTAATCGATCTTCAACGCTTGCACGGTGGAGGTGTTGTTGATCGGGTTGTCGGCGACAGGGAGGACCGGCCCGCCAGTAGGAGCGGTGGCTACTTGCGTCGTGGGGGCTGAGGTGGAGCTGCTGCTGCAGGCGGCGAGTGCGCCGCTGCCGGCGAGGAGCCCGGCGGCGAGGAGTCCGGCGCGGAGGCGCTTGGTCGGGTGGTGGGTGGTGGGGTTCATTGTGTTCCTCCTTGGGGGATGGTTGGTTGGTTGCGGAAGGTGCGGCGTAGGCCGGCGTAGAGAAGCCCGGCGTCGGCGATGAGCCAGCCGATGTCGTTGCGGGTCTGGCCGAGCAGCCAGGGGAGGCCGAAGGGTCGGTAGCGCTCTTTGACGTCGCTCATTGCGAACGAGAAGCGTTCGAAGTGTTTGGCGAGCGAGGCTTCTTCGGTCCAGGTGCGGATGCGTTCGTAGGTGGTGAAGTGGGTGAGGATCGAGACCTCACCGTCGTGGCCGAGGCCGAGTGCTTTGAACAGGCCGCCGGGGATCTGGTTGTCGGCGTCCATGGTGTCGCCGATCTGTGGCAGCACGAGCACGACGATGAGCCAGATCCCGAGGGCGATCATCAGTCCGTTGGCGGCGACTCGTGACTTGGCGGTGGCGATCGCGCCGAGGCAGTAGAAGGCGCCCATGTAGACGATCGCGGCGATGTAGGCGAGTAACAACTGGAGCGCTTGGGTGGCGTTGATCCAGTCGTGGCCGATGATGCCGACACCGAGCACTCCGACGATGGCGGTGACTCCGACGATGGTGGCGATCACCCCGAGTGCTCCGAGGAGGCTGCCGGTGGCGAGTTCGCCGGAGGTGACGGGTCGTGAACGGATGAGTGGCAGGGTTCGGTTGGCTCGTTCTCGTGAGACGGTGAGGTAGCCGAGGGCGATGGCGATGACTGCGCCGACGATCTCGAGGTATTCGAACGGCCCGCGGAGCAGTGAGAGGGCTGCGAGGGGGGATGGTGCGATACGGTCGAGGCCGCTGTTCTTCGCGGCGTTCACGTAGGCCTGGTAGTCGGCGAGTTGGCTGGCGTAGTCGACTGACGCGATGTAGACGGAGACGGCGGTGACAGTGACCAGGATGCCGAGCAGGACGACTAAAATTCTGCTGCGCACGGCGGAGCGGTATTCGTGGCGGGCGAGGGTGATGATGCGCTTCGTCGAGTCACTCACTGTTGGCGCTCCTGGAGAAGTCGTGGCGTTGCACGAGGCGGACGATGAGCAGAACGAGCGCGACAGCGATCCCGGTGATCAGCAGGATCCGTTGGATCGTGTGCCCGAGCGGTTCGGCGGTCGCGGTTTGGAGGATCTGCCCGCTGGCTTGTTTGTATTGCTCGACGATCGAGTAAGGCCGGAACTTCGAGGTGATCTTGAAGAAGGTCTGCGAGGTGCTGGCCGGGTCGGTGATCGGGTTGAGCGATTGGGTTGGGCGCAGCCCGGAGGTGAACTGCGGGATCACGAACGTGATCACCAGCCAGGCCCCTATGGCGGACAGCAACGCGATGGACCGACGTCGGGTCATCAGCACGGTGACCATGCCGATCAGCGCGAACACCATCAGG
>JAYSLK010000170.1:0-3804 GCA_043725585.1 Actinomycetota bacterium | reverse complement strand
TGCGCCTCGTCGACCCCGCCGACCCCACATCGCTGACCGTCGTGTGGGAGAACCAGATGGCATCCCGGATCGAAGGCGCGAATCACAGCGGTCAACGGGTCATCGACTTCAACCGGCACACCTTCGACACCGAGCGGCACCGCGGCGTGGGGTACATGATGGCCGAGGTCGCGGCGGGCGGACCCTCGTTCCGGGTCGCAGACGCACACATCCGGCTCCACGGCGAGAACCGTCTGTTCTCGATCGTCACGAGTCCACTCCCCGACCATCACTGCGCCGTCGTCATGCAGGACGTCACCGAGCTGTGGGCGGCTCGCGGCGAGCTCGAGCGCCTCGCATTCGTCGACCCGCTCACCGGTCTGCCCAACCGTGTGAAGCTGCGACAAGCGATCGGCGATGCGCCCGTCGGGTCGATGTTGCTCGTGATGGATCTCGACCGCTTCACCAACGTCAACGAGGCGTTCGGGCACGGATGTGGCGACCAGTTGCTGATCGAGGTGGGTCGGATCCTCGCCGACGCGCCGGAAGGTGCGATCGTGGCTCGGCTCGGCGGCGACGAGTTCGGCATCCTCACGCCGCCCGGCGTCGGCGCCCAACATGAACTGGTGACTCGCATCTTTCATGCGCTCACGCGGCCGGTGAGCCTGCCCAACGGGCTCACGCTGCAAGCCGCAGCAAGCATGGGCATCACCACCAAGAACAGGGCCGAGGCGTCTGCAGACGAGCTCCTCCGACAGGCCGACGTGGCGCTCAGCAACGCCAAGCGCTTCCGCAACACGCACGAGGTGTACGACGCTCGGAAGGACACCTCGGCACCGCACCGGATGATGCTCCTCGGTGAGCTCCGTCGAGCGCTGATGAGCGGAGAGCTGGAGCTCCACCATCAACCAGCCATCGACACCAAGACGGGAGTCATCTCGTCCGTCGAAGGGTTGCTGGTGTGGCGTCACCCATCGCTCGGCCTGCTGTCCACCGGCGAGCTGACGGAGATGGTCGATCTCAGCAACCTGAACGCCGACATCGTCATGCACTCGTTGCGAGAAGCGGTGCGGCACTACGGCGATTGGCGCTGTGCCGGTCGGGCCGTTCCGGTGTCGATCAACGTCAATGGCGCAACCATCCATGACGAAACGCTCGTGGCCAGAATCATCGAGACGGTGCAGCGCGCCGAGCTGCCGCGCCACGCGATCGGCATCGAGATCTCCGAACAGCACCTGCTGCTCGGCCAGGGCATCAGCCAAGCGTCGCTCAAGCTGCTCACGGCCGCCGGCATCTGGGTGACGATCGACCACTTCGGCTCGGCCATCACCTCGTTGTCCGTGCTCCGACGCTCTCGCGCCAACGCTCTCAAGATCGACCGGCAGGGCCTGGCCGACCTGCGGCCCCTCGATACTGACCTGATGGCCGCGATGATCGCCGCGTGCCACGGCTTCGGCGTGCTCGTGGCGGCGGACGGCGCCGACGACGTCGAGACGATGGACTGGTTGGTCACGCTCGGCATCGACCACGTGCAAGGAACCGTCGTCGGTCCGGCGGTCACCGCCGACGAGATGCAATCGATCCTCGAGACGCACGTACCGATGTCGGTTCGCCCCTGAAGCGTCCGATCGCCGATCGATCTTTCGGCTCAAGACCGCCACGTGGATCGGGATATGGTGCGGCCGGACAATCGACGAGCGGTCGCACACCGCGCTCTCGTCCACGACCTGGGGGGGATTGTGGCTGATCCATACAAGCCGAGAGCGCCGTTTGCGCCGTGGGATCGGCGCGAGCTGCCCGGTCTGTTCGACGTGGAGGAGTCGGCTCGTCGGGTCGGGAACTACAAGTGGGCCGAGATGAAGCTCTTCGAAGCCCTCGGTGGCTGGGTGGCGACCGTGCCCGAATTGGATGTGAAGATGCGCCTTGGCACCCACTGCTACAAGCACGCCTGGCATGCCGAGTTGTGGCACAAGCGCCTCCCCGAGTTGCGCGAGATGAACCCGGACCGGCTCACCCAGCCGGCGAACGATGCGATGGTGCGCTTCGTCGAGGCGATGACCGAGCCCGAAGCGCCGGAGCAGACCATCGAGAAGCTCGTCGGTGTGTATCGGGTGTTCATCCCACACTTCATCGCGGCCTACACGTTCCACAAGAACAACACGAGCCAGATCACCGATGCCCCCACCATCCGTTCGATCGACTTCATCCTCCAGGACGAGTTCGCCGACTGGCGCGACGGCGAGATGCTCATCCAGTCGCTCATCGAGACGCCCGACGAGGTCGACAGGGCGGCCGCTCACCAAGCACGTCTCGAGAAGTTGATGCTGACTGCGGGTGGTATCGCCGGGCCGGGCAGCATCGGTGGCCCGGCAGGGTCTGCAGGAGGCGCATCATGAGGAAGTTCTTTCCCGTCGGGGAACTGGCTCGCGACAGCCGGTTCAACCAGGTCACGATGAAGGAGCGGATGGCCGATCCACGCAGCGCCATCGGCGCGGCCGAGCCTCGCCAGAAGTCGAACCGCCTCGTTCCCAGTCGCCCCGATGCGAGCGCCGCGGCGCGGGGTCTGATGCACGGGATCTTCGTCGGTGAGATCCAGGCCCTCGAAGGAGCCGGCCGTACCTGCCACGACTTCCGAACTGCTGGCGACAGTGCGCGTCGCTCCCAGGATGACGCCCAAGGTGAGGACTCCTTCGCCGACACGGTGCCATTTGCTTTGAAGCTCGACATGGCTCGTCAGGCATGGGACGAGGCCCGGCACGTGGAGATCAGCGTCAAGCTCAGCGACTGGATGGGTGGAGAGATCGGTGAGTTCGCCGAGAACACTGTGCTGTTCCAAGCCGCCTGCAGCAGCGATCCCGTGCTGCGACTGGCTGGTGTGAATCGTGCGCTCGAAGGCCTTGCGATCGACGTGTTCACCACGATGAAGGAGTTCGGTGATCTTGCCGGCGACCCGTACCTCGAGTTCTGCGAGGACTGGATGCTCGCTGACGAGGTGACCCACGTGAAGATGGGGAGCGATTGGTTGCGCCGCGTGACAGAGAACGATCCCGGCCGGCGCACGAAGGCACTCGAGTTCCAGAGCGTGGTCGACAAGCTGTTCAGCTACGGCGGCACCCGGTCCGACAGCCACGAGTCGCCCATCGGCCTGGCCCGGCGATTCCGCGAGCTCGCCGGCTTCACCGACGACGAGGTCGCCGACATCGCCGAGGTCAGTCTGGCCGCGCTCGAAGAGAGCAAGGCGTCGACGGCGAAGATGCAGGCCGCGGCACGCGAGTTCGCCGCCTCGTGACCCGCGAACCTCTCCTCTTCTGATCCTCCATGATCGGCGCCTCATGACCGTCACCGTCACCCCGCAGAGCTTCCAATTCGTCCACTTCGACGCTGCTCTGATCGAGCGCGTCGCAGCGAGCCTGGTCGCCGCAATCGGCCTTCATCGCCCCGTCGTGATCGAGGTGGACGAGACCACGCCGCTCGCCCGCATCGCGCTGGATCTCGGTGATCTCGTGACCATCCGAGTGGAGAGTGGCGCATTCGAGGACACCCGGCGGCCGAGACACCAGAGCGAGGAGATCACCGCCGCGGCGCTCGGACGCGTGCTGCTGCGGGCCCGAGACCGGTTGGTCGGCGGCTTCGGCGAGGCACCGCCCGATGACCAACTCTCGCTCGCCCAGTTCGCTGCGTGGGAGACCTACAGCGTGGGACGCCTCGAACGCATCGGCCTACAAATGAACCGTCAGCGATGGCAGTACAACTTCCGCAACCGACACGGGTTCAACGACGTCGCCGACCTCGCCTTCGATCGACTGTGGACGAGCGACGGTCTCA
>JAYSLK010000169.1:0-7104 GCA_043725585.1 Actinomycetota bacterium | reverse complement strand
CCTCGCTCGCGACGACCTCTTCACCGTCGTGCACGAGCAGTTCCTCACCGACACCGCGCGCTACGCCGACCTGGTGCTGCCTGCGACCACGCAGATCGAGTCGGTCGACGTGGTCCCCGCCTGGGGGCACTTGTGGATGGGGTGGAACGAGCCAGCCATCGCCCCCATCGGCGAGAGCGTCAGCAACAGCGAGCTCCACCGGCGGCTGGCGACCGCCATGGGTTTCACGACCGACGATGCTCCCCACCTGCACACCGATGACATGACCGTGCTCCACGAGACGATGCCCTCGATCGACGTCGACGAGCTGCGGCAACGCGGATGGGTGCGGGCCTCGTCCTACCCAGCCGACGGCCGACCATTCGCCGACGGCGTCTTTCCCACCGGATCCGGCAAGGTCGAGCTCGTCAGCGAACTGCTCGAGGTGCTCGGCCAGGCGGCGCTGCCCACCTACACCCCGGCCCGCGAGTCGCACGCCGGCGATCGCGAGCTCGCGGCGCGATTCCCCTTCGCCATGCTCACGCCCAAACAGCACACCCGGTTCCTCAACGCGAGCTACTCGGCGCTCCCGAAGCACGGCCCACTCGAAGGATCGCCGTACGTCGAGATGGTCGCCTCCGACGCCGCCGGACTCGGACTCGTCGACGGCCAGTGCGCGGTGGTCCACAACGACCGCGCGCAGCTCGAACTGCCCGTGAAGATCACCGACCGACTTCGCCCGGGCGTGGTGGCCATCCCATGGGGGTGGTGGGCGCATCAGCATCCCGATGGTCGAACTGCGAACGCGCTCACCAACGACTCGCTCACCGACTGGGGCGGCGGAGTCGCCTACAGCGACACGCTCGTCGCGATCCGTCAACGCTGACCCGCCCGCGCTGGCCCGCCCACCGACGTGACGGCCCCAAGCGGCGCCATCCGAACCAACGCCATCCGACGCAAGTTCGCACCGGAGTCACAGGGGTAGCCTTGGCCCATGGCAGGCGACCTCATCTACGCGTTCAGGGTGATGCGCCTGCCGTTGCTCGACGCGGGTGGCAATGCGATCGGCAGACTCGAAGACGTCGTGGTCATCCCGGCGCGCGCCGGCGTCCCTCCACGAGTTCTTGGCTTCGTCGCCACGAGTCAGCGCCGTCGGATCTTCGTCAACTCCGGCCGGATCGGCGGCCTCGACGGCGACGGAGCTCGTCTGCGGAGTTGGGACGTCGACCTGAACCCGTTCAAGCCCAGGCAGGGTGAGATCCTGATCGGCCGCGACGTGCTCGACAGCCGCATCGGGGACGAGACCGTGAGCGATGTGGCGCTACGACCCGCCGGCGACGGTCGCCAGACGTGGTGGGAGATCTCGAAGGTTCGTCTCGCCCGCCGCAGTGCGCTTCGCCGGCGCCCCAGCTATCGCTTGCTCGATTACGACGAGGTGCCCCAGCTGTTCGCATCAGGCGTCGGCAGCGAGATGGCTGCCGAGGCAGCACGAATGCGCGACATGCACCCGAGTGATGTCGCCGGTGTCGTGCGGGCCCTTCCGCTCAGCAGCCGCAAGCAACTCGCTGCGGCGATGGACGACGAGCGACTCGCCGACCTCCTCGAAGAGCTCCCCGAGGCAGAGCAGCTGCGCATGATCGAAGGACTCGACCTCGACCGCATGATCAGCGTGCTCGAAGAGATGGAGTATGACGACCTCGCCGACCTGCTCGTCGAGATGCCCGGTGAACAGCGCACGCGCATCCTCGACGCGATGGACGACGAAGATGCGGACGTGATGCGGCGTCTCCTGTCGTACGACGAGGGCACCGCAGGCGCGCTGATGACGCCCGACATCATCATCCTCGGACCGACGGCCACCGTCGCCGAGGCCCTGGCACAAGTGCGCGACCCCGAATGGCTGGTCAGCATCGCTGCGCAGGTGTTCGTCGTGCAGGCACCCTACAAGTCGCCCACCGGCACGTATCTCGGCGTCGTTCACTTCCAGCGGCTGCTGCGCGAGCCACCGAGCATGGAGCTCGGCCGCTGCCTCGAACAGGAACCGACCATCAGCCCCGATCTCAGCGAGCGTGAGGTTGCCGAGCGGCTCGCGAGTTACAACATGCTCGCCGTCGGCGTGTGCGACGAGGGCAATCGACTGCTCGGGGCGATCACGGTCGATGACGTGCTCGACCGCACCTTGCCCACGGGCTGGCGTCAGCGACGGCGGGTGACGACCAACACCTCAACTCCCGTGATACCCGGTGGTCGCCCATGACCCGGCGCGACGACCTCACCACTCCGCGCCAACGGCGTCTGCTCAGCGTTCACTACGACCACGACGAGTTCGGCCAGTTCAGCGAAAGTGTCGCTCGCTTCATCGGCACAGCTCGGTTCCTCGTCTACCAAAGCGTCTTCTGCGCGGCGTGGGTGGTGTGGAACGTCCTCGGCCCATCGTCGTTGCGGTTCGACGAATGGCAGTTCATCGGCCTGACGCTGTTGCTCAGCTTGCAGGCTGCCTACGCCGCGCCGCTGATCCTGCTCGCCCAGAACCGCCAGGAGTCACGCGATCGAACCCAATCAGAGCTCGACCGCCGAGTGGCCGAACGCACACAGGCCGACACCGAGTTCCTGGCCCGTGAGCTCGCGAGCATCCGGCTCTCGCTCGCCGACGTGGCGACGAGCAGTGAGATGGGCGACCATCTCGACCGATTGAGCGACGCCATCGAACGGATCACGTTGCGCCTCGACGAACTCGACACCGCAGCGACCAAGACCGCAGCGCTCGACGATCCGCGCGGCTGATCCTTCGTTCGGGGTTCCCGCGCGTTCAGGCCGTTCGTCCGCGGGTCACGACCCGGCGGCCGGCACCGGTGCAACGAGACGTCCAGTGAGGTGATCCACCAATGCCAGGGTGGCGTCGCTGAAGGCCTTCGGCTGCTCCCAGGGCAGCAAGTGGTCTCCAGCCACCTCCACCACGTGCGATTGCAGGGCTCGAGCCAGTTCTCGTTGCTTGCCCGGCAGCACCAGCCGGTCGTTGCCGGTGATGAGCGAACTCGCCGGCTTTCCGAGCGACGACGCCCACGGACGAGCGTCGTAGCGGCCGAGTGCTCGCCCGGCTTGCACGATCGCGAGCGGGTCGCCACGCCGAGTCTCGGCTTCCAGCCATGGAACGAACCGTTCCAGTTCGTGCCCGACGCCCAGCAGCTTGGAAATCCCGAACCTCAGCCAACGCGGGTAGGCCCAGGAGCGCATCAACGGGCCGATGAGTCGAACCGTCTTCCACCGGAAGCGTTCGATCCGTGTGGCTCGCCACTCGAGTGCCGTGGCCTGGAGCACCATCGCCCTCACGACGTCGGGATGACGAAGCGCAAGGTGGAGGCTGATCGGGCCGCCCATCGAGTACCCAACCGTGATCACGGGGCCAACCCCCAGCTCGGTCACGATCGCTGCGGCGTCGTCGGCGGCATCCTCCAGCGTGAAGGCACGTGCGGAGCGCATGCCTCGACCGTGGCCGCGATGATCGACCGCGACGAACGAGTAGTGCTCGGCCAGTGCTTCGAACGCCGTGAAGAACTGCAGATCTCCGCTCGCTGTCCAGCCGTGCAACAACAACAGCCACGGCGCCGACGGGTCAGCATGCCGATGGATGCGAACGAACGCTTCACCGCGATCGGGCAAGGTCACCGTGCGACCCTCGGGCAACCACGGCAGAAACAACACAGGAACGTTCATAGCCTCCATGACTATCTGAACCCGGACCGACTCGCACCTCGCCGTACCTCGTCCCGCCTCGTCACACTGCATCACGCCTGGTCACACTGCGGCGCGGGCCACGCCGGTGAACTCGTGCACGTGCACGCCGGCCGAGGACAGCGACCCCAGCAACCGACGACTGAGCGATGCGTCCTCGCCCGACACCGCCACGCCCAGGGGAATCGTGCCCGCGATGCATTCGAGTGCGAACATCGCGGCCACGGTGCCCGCGAGATCCCCGGTGCGACCGACTGCGCCGACCACCAACGTCTCGCGCGCCCCGTCGGCCAGCGAACCCCGCACTTCCACCCGAATCGCGCCTCTGTCTCCGTCGGCGTGCGGCGGCGCGAGCATCGGTAGTCGGGCCGTCAACCGGTCGCGACGGGTGGCCGACACGCGAGCCGACACCCTCGACGCCTGAGGGAACGCACGGTGCAGGAGCAATGGATCGGCGAGCGATGCGCGATAGCAGTCGGCCGGCCCGATGGGGTCGGGGAACCAGCACAGCTCACGACCGCTGCCACCCGGTCGCTCCACCCACTCGCCGTCATGCCAGCCCCAGGCACGTCCACCGAGCGCGTCGTGATGATGGCGCGCACAGGCAGGTCCGCCGGTGCCGTACATCGCCACATGCACCTCGTCGGCCGTCGCCAACTCACTCACCAGATGACGAGCGAGCAGGCCGGTGAGACCAGGCGACATCGCCGCGCCGACCACGAGCCGGGCCTGCGATGTGACCGCGCGACGTTGCAGCGTGAGCAACTCGACCACATCGGATCGATCGTCGCTGAGCGACACCACGTCGACACCGTCGTCGATCAACGACGCCGCGATCTCGAACTGCGGGCCCGGAGACGCAAGCACGACTGCATCGACGACCCGAAGGTCGTCGAGCGAGTCGACGGCGACACCGCCATGACGGCGACCTGCCCGCACCGCCGCCTCTGCGGCCAGGTCGTACCACGCGACTCGCCCGCCCAGGCTGTGCAGCACACGTCCGACCGACTGACCGGTGACTCCTGCGCCGACGATTCCGACGATCGGACCTGGTCCGCCACGATCCGTCGAAGGGCTCATGCGTCGCCGCTGTTCGAGATGGCGTTCACTGCGGTGGCAGCCGCAACTCGCGCCAGCCACCCTCCTGTGGTGGCACCCCGCCTTTGCCGCGCAATCGCAGAATGCCACCCATCAGGCTGGCGAGAGACAGCGCGAGGAGCACGCGGCGAAGGAACGTCACGCCGCGGAGGCTAGCAACGGACTGACCCATCGGGTCCGCGCCGAACGGGACGCGCCTCGTGGGCGGCGTCGAAGTGACGCCAGCGCCGGAACTACCCGTCCCAGGTGACATCGTCAGCCTGCTGCGCCGGATCGACATGGCAGCCGGCGCCGAAGCGCGTTACCGCGACCAACTTCCGCAACTGCTCGGTGCCCTGCAGGAACAAGCGCGTATCGAGTCCGTCACCGCCTCGAATGCGATCGAGGGTGTGCACGTCGCCGACGCCCGGGTGCCCAATCTCGTGTCGGGGAATGCGCAACGCATTCGCGACCGCAGCCAAGCCGAATTCGCCGGCGACAGCGCCGCGCTCGACTACCTCAACCGTCAGGACCCAGGTGAACTCACCGTTGGCCTGGTGGTGCACCTCCATCGACTCCTGTTCTCCTTCACCGACGGACGCGGCGGCAACTTCAAGGTCGAGGACAACCCGGTCATCGATCGCCACCCGGACGGCAGCACCATCAAACGCTTCACCCCCGTCGGTTGGCAGGGGACACCGTTGTACATGGATGAGCTCGTCGCCCGAACCAACACCGCGCTCCGCGCGCCGACTTGGGAACGACGAAGGCCCCCTTGCGGGGGCCTTGCAACTCGTCTACCAGGTGTTCTGTAGTGGGGCTACACAGAATCGAACTGTGGACCTCATCCTTATCAGGGATGCGCTCTAACCGACTGAGCTATAGCCCCGCTGTGGCGATTGGCCAGGCTATCGGGCGACGACCCAAACACTCAACCGAGAACACGCTCGACCACACGCGCTACAGGCGTGGCATTCCATCGGTTGCGTCGCCGTCGCCACCGACGGCTTTCGTCGACGCCGCGCGGGGTTTCGCGATCACTTCTTCTTCCAGCACGCTCACCCTGATTCCCCCGACCAGATCGGTGATCAAGTTGAACAGCGTGGCCAGCAGCACCGCGAAACCAGTGAGACCGACAGCAACGAAGAGGCCGCCGATCCAGCCGTTGTGGTAGATCTCACCGCCTTTGAACTCGAAGCTCTCCCAGCCGAACTGCTCGAAGAACTTCTCGACGTTGTCGACGGTGCCGGTGGCATGGGCCACGTTCCACAACAGGACGGCCGACGTGAGACACACCAGGTACAGGATGACGTTGAACACGAAGGCCACCTTGAACACACTCCAGGTGTCCACATGCCGTACCACCCGGGTGACGCGACGCACTCGTGGTTTGGTGCGACGGAACACCATCGGCGCACGCAGGGGCCGCTTCGGGAGCACCACGCCGGAGGTCTCGTCGACAGCGGTGGCGGGTAGTGGCTGACCGGGCGCGAGTTGACCGGGCAGGAGTTCGGTGGGGGCGACGGGTACCACCACGGTGCGCTCTGGAGCGGGAGCGAAGGCCTCGACTGGATCGACGAGCACCGCCGCGGCCGGCTCGGTCGCCACCGCCACCAACGCGGTGGCGAGATCGGCTGACACCGACGTCTCCGACGATGGGGGCTCCGGTGCCGGCGACGCTTCCCGTTCGGTGGGTCGAACGATCGCATCTCCCGACTCGACGGTCGCATCCCAGAGACGTTCCGCGCTGGGCGACGGCAGTGGTGGATACGTGGGATCTGCCTCGACGATTGCCGGCAGTGCGATCTTGTCGGCAGTTTCGTCGACGACCACAGAGGCGTCACCGAGTTTGGCCAGCCGGTCGAGGATGTTGCCAGAGTCGCCTGCCACGGCCATCGGCCCGGACCGTCTGCCTGCGCCACCCGTCTTCGAAACCGAAACCTGCGGCTCACGCACGGCGGGGGTCTTGGTCGCCTTCGATGCCCGCTTCGGCACCACTCGACTGGCGCTGCGCTCAACCGACGTAGGTTTGGAAGCGCTGGGTTCGCCGGAGGTCACACGCCGAGCTTAGAGAACCATGACCTCACAACCGGGCGCGGCTGACCATTTCCTGTCGGACCCAGATCACCGATGCCGTGCCCACGGCACCGATCGCGGCTCGGACCTGACGTTCAAGGTCCGTTCAAGGTCCGTTCAAGGACCGTTCGATGCGGTCGCTCTCGCCGTTGCCCGACCACAGCTGGCCGTCACGGTGACGGTCCAGCCGTCACGACCGAAGGCTTCGAGCTGACCATGGTTGGCGACTGCGAGGCGAAC
>JAYSLK010000168.1:0-9000 GCA_043725585.1 Actinomycetota bacterium | reverse complement strand
CCTGATGTCAACATCCACCTCCCGCCCGACCGTGACCGTGATCCCCGGCGACGGCATCGGCCCTGAGTGCGTCAACGCCGCCGTCGACATCATCAGCGCCGTCGGCGTCGACATCGATTGGGAAGAACGTCACGCGGGCGAGCGAGTGTTCGAGGCCGGCATTGCGTCGGGCGTCCCCGACGACACGATCGAGTCGATCAACCGCACCCGCGTCGTGCTCAAAGGACCGCTCGGCACACCGGTCGGTTACGGCGAGAAGTCGGCCAACGTCACGTTGCGCAAGCTGTTCGAGACCTATGCGAACATCCGTCCGGTCCGCGAGCTGCCCGGGGTGAACACCAGGTACTCGGGTTCCGGCATCGACCTCGTCGTCGTGCGTGAGAACGTCGAGGACCTCTATGCCGGCATCGAGCACATGCAGACCCCAGGGGTCGCCCAGTGCCTGAAGCTGATCTCGCGCAAAGGGTGCGACAAGATCGTCCGACTGGCATTCGAGTTCGCCCGATCCGAAGGACGGAAGTCCGTGGCGTGCGCGACGAAGTCGAACATCATGAAGCTCACCGAAGGCGAGATGAAGCGAACCTTCGAACGGATCGCGCCCGAGTACCCCGAGATCGAGGCGTGGCACGTGATCATCGACAACTGCGCGCACCAACTCGTCAAGAAGCCCGAACAGTTCGATGTGATCGTCACCACCAACATGAACGGCGACATCATCTCCGACCTCACGTCTGCTCTGGTGGGAGGGCTCGGATTCGCGCCGTCGGCAAACCTGGGCAGCGACGTGGCGATCTTCGAAGCCGTGCACGGCTCGGCCCCGAAGTACGCCGGCCGCAACGTCGTCAACCCGACAGCGGTCATCTTGTCGTCGGTCATGATGCTGAAGCACCTCGGTGAGTTCGAGGCCGCGGAGACCGTCGAACACGCGGTCTTGTCGGCACTGCAACACGGACAGCTCACGGGCGATGTGGTCGGCTACGACAAGGGCGTGTCGACCAGCGACTACACCAAGGCGATCATCGGCAACCTCGGCAACCGCGTCGACGGTTACACGGTGCGGCGGGTGAACCCGATCGTGCTCCCGCCGGCGCCGAAGGACCCGGTGACGGTCCGGCCGACGACGCGAGAGATCGTCGGCACTGACATCTTCGTCGAGACCGGCCAGTTCCCCGAGCAGCTCGGCCCCGCGCTCGAGACGTTCGCCGAGGGCACCCCGCTGCGGTTGAAGATGGTCTCGAACCGGGGCACCAAGGTGTACCCCGACGGCAACCGGAACATCGACGTCGTCGACCAGTACCGCTGCCGGTTCGTGCGCCGCGACGAGACCGTCGCGATCGGCACCGACATGATCCGCAATCTCCTCAGCCGCATCGAAGCCGGCTATCCGTGGTGCCACGTCGAACTGCTCCAGCACTTCGACGGACAGCCGAGCTACACCAAGGCGCAGGGCGAAGACTGAACCCCGTTCACTCGGCTCCGGGCTCTGGCGATGACCGTGGAGAGTCAACGCGAGCCCGGAACCGACGGTGTTCCGGCGACGTCGCGTCCGTCAGGCGGGGACGGCTGTCTAGTCGGTGACGGTCGGGGCGCGTTCAGACGCGTGATCCGCCGCCCGATCTCGGCCATCGACTCGCGCAGTTCGATGGGCAGCATCACCTCCACGTCCGGCCCGAGACCGAGCAGTTGGCGCACGGCGGCGTCGTACGAGTCGAATCGGAACGACCCTTCGATCCACTCGGCGCGGTCTGGCGGTGCCTCGGCGGTCGGCCGGAGCCTCCAACCTTCGGGCTGGCCGGTGACCAGGGCCCGCTGCAGCGCCGCGGCCGAGAGCCGCACGCGAACTCGCCGGAGGTGACCGCGCGCCGTCGTCAGCCCCGCCGGCGATGGCGGAACCGTCTGGTTGAACGTGTCGAGCAACTGGAAGCCACCACTCGGGCCCCGCGTCCCGTACACAGGAACGCCGGCCCCGGAGAGCACCTCCATGTCTCGCAACACCGTCCGCTCCGACACCTCCAGCCGTCGTGCGAGATCTCGAGCCGTGATCCGTCCGCTGTTCTGGAGCAGCAGCAACAGGTTCAAGAGACGACCGGCGCGCACGACCTACTCCTGTGGCGATCGAAGACGAGACGGACAGAATTCAGTATTCATGACACATGATGTCATGAAGGCACCGCCATGATCTCCCTCGACGGTCGGCACGGCCGTCGGTCAGCTCGAACAACGGAGGGAACACCCATGCCCGATCACGTCGAAGGTGCCGGAACGGCCGAAGACCCGTGGATCCTGACCACGCCGCCCGGGAACTCCGAGTTCGACGCATGGCGCGACGAGAACGCCGACCCGCCTGCGTTGAAGATCCGGGTGGGATCGACCACCTTGAGCTACCAGCTGCGCTGCATCGACGACCTGCACGCGATGCTCGTGGAGCGGGGCGATTGGATGGCGCTCGGCAACGCCGACGAGCAGAAGGAAGCCAAGCCCGACACGGTGGAAGCGTGGGCCCGGTCGACCGACAACCCTGTCGGTGGCTGGTATGGGTTGCGCAACGGGTACCGAGGGCGGTTCGGAAACTACGTTCCACCGGTCCTGGAACACCTCGGCCTCGCCCAGGTGGAGCACCAGGCGAAGAACAACCGCATGCGCGGCATCCGATGACGCGCTCCTACCGAGCGTCTCGCACCATCGATCCGTGAGCCGCACCCGCAGGCAGCTGCGGGTTGGGCTCACGGGACTCTTGGTGTCGAAGGCGGTCGATGGTCGCCGCTGTCGTGTCGGCGGTTGGATCGTGGCTAGCTTGCGCCTGTCCGCTGCAACAGGCACACCGCCGAGCCGCCGCCCGATCGACCACAGGAGCACACCGTGAAGCTGAACCTCACTGCCGACGAAGTCCTCAGCACCACCCGCGCCGTCCGCAAGCGGCTCGACTTCGACAAGCCGGTCGAGCTCGAGGTGATCAAGGAGTGCCTCGAGTACGCGGTGCAGGCACCCACCGGCTCGAACATGCAGGGTTGGCAGTGGCTCGTCGTGACCGATCCGGAGAAGCGCAAGGGCCTCGCCGACCTGTACCGACAGGGGTGGGCGATGTACACCCAGATGGCCGGCGCGGCGACCAACATCGACACCGGCAATGCCGACCAGCAGGCCCGGGTCGTCGATTCGGCCACCTACATGGCCGAGAACTTCGAGAAGGCGCCGGCGATGCTGATCCCGTGCCTGCCCGGCCGCCTCGACGGCTTGCCCAACATGGCGGCGACGTCGATGTACGGGTCGATCCTTCCCGGAGCGTGGAGCTTCATGCTCGCGGCTCGCGAGCGCGGCCTCGGCACGGCGTGGACCACGATCCACCTGATGTTCGAAGAGCAGGCCGCCGAGATCCTCGGGATCCCGTATGCCGAGGTCACCCAGTGCGCCCTGATCACCATCGGGTACACCAAGGGAACCGATTTCAAGCCCGCCAAGCGCCCGCCGGTCGAGACGATCATGCACCTCGACACCTGGGGCACCCGCCCCTGATCGGCGTCAGCCGATGATGGTATGAGCGGCACCGATCGCCATGCCGGCGCCGATCAGCCATCACCCGCCCCTGATCGGCGTCAGCCGATGATGGCATGAGCGGCACCGATCGCCATGCCGGCGCCGATCAGCCATGCGGAGTTGAGCTTCGTACCGATCAACACGGCCAGAGCGACCGCTGCGATGGCGACGCTGACACCGTCGACGATCGCGGTGTCGGTGAGTTTGCCGGTCCGTCGATCTGCCAGCCGACGAACGTGGCGGTGGTGAACACCGGGCCCGGCGTGATCTGGCCGACCGCAACGGCATCGAGGAGCTGCTGGGTGGTGATCCACCCCAAGTCGTCGACGAGGTGGCGCTGCAAGAACGCGAGCAACACGTAGCCCGAGCCATAGAGGACGCTGGCGATCTCGAGGAACACGGCCATCATTCGCCACAGCGACACGTGCCCCGGCGTGGTGCTGGTGTCGAAGCGAGTCTCAGTCGCCAGCCCGGGTGCCGAACAATCGAATCCAGGCGGTCGCAACCCCGCTTCGCGGACAGCGGTAGGCAACGTGTTGGTCAGGCCGCACGATCAGGCACTGGTCGACGTCGAGCCCGAATGCGTCGGTCCACACGCCGGCAGCGCACGACGCCACGACGGACGGCGGCGCGCCCGTGGGCCCAACGACGCCATCGCACACCAGCATCGTCGGCACCCGCGGGTCGATCAGGTCGAGGGTCGAGCGGCCATCTGGCAGCCAGGCATGCGGCAGTCGTCCGCCGGGCCGAGTGGACCCCTCGTTGTCGCGGGCGGGCTCCGCCAAGCCGACGTCGGTCCGAACAACACCCGTTCGGAGGCGTTCGGAGACGCTCCGAGGAATCAGCGCTTTTCGTTGGCCGACCTGCTCAGGCCGGCGACAGACCGAAGGCCGGATAGTCGTTCTCGACCATCGTGACGTAGGTCCAGATCCGGTACTGGTAGTTGCTCACCCGCACCAGGAAGTCGCGCATGCCGCTGGGCCAGGCGCCGGTGAACAGCACGGCGAACCAGCCGATGACGGCGACCACCAAGGCGCCGACGAGGAAGACGAGCAGCACCACGTAGTGCGGGATCGCCTTGAACACGTTGAGCGCTGCTGACCGCGGCACCAACTCACGCGTCGCAGGCAGGTTCAACCGCACCGCGGGATAGCTGTTGTTGTCGTCGGCGTTGGTGGTGAACTCGAACGGCGGGTACGTCTGCGACCAGCCGACGAGGAAGCCGCCGGCACGAGCGTTGTACCGCTCGTACATCACCATCACGCCGTACAAGCCCGAGTGCAGCCTGCCGGTGAAGATGAACATCAGCCAGTAAACGAAGAAGACCACCCTTGCCAGAACCTGGAGCGCGTAGAGGATCACGGCGTGCGGGATGTACAACACCCAGTTCACGAGCGGACGCCATCGCGCCAACTCGTACGGGGAATCGACGACCATGTACGGCTCGTGCGGGTCGATCATCATTTGGTTCACAGCAGACCTCCTCGATGCAGCACGTTGCCGCGTCGTTCAGCGTCGCTGGGAACGAGCGTGTCAGCCAGGGCCGAACGTCCTGCCGGCGGATCGGTCGTGGATCGGGCGGTCACGAGGTTCTCGTGATTGTTGTAGTTTTTACTACATCTTGGCGGCGAAGGTGCCGTTACGATCAGCGCCCGTGGGTCACAAGCACAGCAAGGACGAGATGCTCGGCGAGGCGCTCGCAACCGCTCACGATGGTGGCCTGACGCAGCTCACGTTCGGGCGCTTGGCTGCCCGCCTCGGGACGAGTGATCGAATGGTCGTGTACTACTTCCCGACCAAGGACGACCTGATCCGTGAGGTGATCATGTCGATGGGGCTCCGGCTCCAGGAGACACTCGCCGAGGTGTTGTCTCCGAATGCCGATGACCACATGGCGCTCGTCGCCGCAGCATGGCCGGTCTTGGCGCGACCCGCCGCTGATCCCGTCTTCGCACTCTTCTTCGAGGCCGCTGGACTCGCGGCCTCGGGCCAGGAGCCCTACCGGTCGCTCATGCCCGTGTTGTTCGACGCGTGGATCGACTGGGCTTCGACGTTCCTGACCGGATCGGCGAGCCGTCGGCGCGCGTCGGCAGAAGCAGCCATCGCCGTCCTCGACGGACTGCTCCTCCTGCGGCACCTCGGCGGGCCGGCGGCCGCCAATCGAGCCGCCAAGGTCATCGGGGTGGTCTGACCCGACCGCGTGAGCCGCGTCGTGGTCATTCGTTCGAGACGCTCGCCCACGAGCATCGTGTACCGTCGGCGACGTGGACGCACGAGCGGTGATCGTCGGTATCGACGTCGGTGGCACCAGTGACAACGTCACGGTTCTGGCCCACAACGGGGCGTTCCTCATCGACCGGATGCTCGAGGTGCCGAGCCGCGTCCTCGATGGGCCAGCGGGTGCGTTGGCGGCCCTGCGGCAGGCGTACGAGCTGGGCTTGTCGACCGTGGGTCGCGACCACGACGACGTGGTCGCTGTCGGGCTCGACACACCGGGACCCGCTGGAGCGACAGGCGTGCTGTCGCGCAAGGGCAGCACCAACTTCTCGAGCCCAGACTGGTGGGGATACGACATCCGCAGCGCCCTCGAGGCCGAGCTCGGCAAGCCGGTCGTGTACTCCAACGACGGCAATGCCGCGGCGATGCATGCCCACTACGCCCACTTCGGGGCGGTGGCGATCGATCGGTCGTCGGTGTCTGCCATCGTCGGCACGGGCCTGGGCGGCGGCGTCATCCACGACGGGCGGATCGTCGTCGGTGCCGCCGGCATGGGTGGCGAGCTCGGTCACGTGCACATCCCCTCAGCCGGCATCGTCGAACCCGACCAGCCCATTCCCGTCTGCGCGTGCGGCTTTGTGTCGGACGTGGAGTCGTACGCGTCGTTGACCGGCATCAAGAACCACCTCCTCCCCTACTGGCTCGGCCGCTACCCGGACCACCCGTTGCACGGCGTGGATCCGAGGAGCGCCGCCAAGCAGGTACGCGGATTGGCAGAACACGACCGCGATCCCTTGGCGATGGCGATCTTCGAACAGCAGGCCAAGGCGCTCAGTCGCCTGTTCACGGTGGCCGCCAACTTCGTCGATCCCGACGCCTTCTTCGTCGGTGGTGGCGTGGTCGAGTCCGTTCCATGGTTCCGGACGTGGTTCCTCGACACGGTGCGAGCGCACACGACGCTGCGTCCTGAACAGGCCGAGCGCACCGAGTTCGCCTTGGTGCTCGACCTCGACATGGCCGGCGCTCGCGGCGCCGCTCTGGCCGCACTCCGTACCGTCGGCTGACCCGCATGGGACCGTGCGTCCCGAGGTGACGTCAGGGTTCTGACAGGTCGTCGAACGTCAGCTCCAGGCCGTCGAGATCGCCGGCGGAGCGCCATTCGTCGAGGAGCTGGTTGAAGGCACCGATGCCACGAGGATAGGCGCCGAGGAACGCGTTGCCCCCGCCCGACCTGCCTTCGTTGTTGTAGTAGCCCGGAGTGCACGACTTGAGGAATCCACCGCTGCCGTCACCGCCCGTACTCGCGGGCGCGAGCTGCGCCGCCCAAGCGTCCTGTCCCGCCACCGTGGGTTCGACCGTGCGGGCGCGGCGCGCCATCGCCTCCGCCACGATGTACGCGATGTGGCGGGCCTGATCGTCGAACATCGAGGTCATGTTCACGCTGAACGCGTTCTGCGAGATGCCGATCGAGAACAGGTTCGGGAACCCACGCGTGCAGAAGCCGTGCAACGTCTTGAGCCCGCGCGACCGCATGTCGTCGTAGTGGACTCCGTCACGACCGATGACGTCGACCCCGGTGCGTCGCCTCACGTCGGGCGAGGTCTCGAAGCCCGACGCGTAGACGATGAGATCGACGTCGTACTCGTGACCGTTGGCCACCACCGAGTGTTCGGTGATCCGCTCGACACCCTTGCTCTCGCTGACGTCGACCAACGTCACGTTGTCGCGGTTGAAGCACTCCAGGTATTCGTCGTTGAACGTCGGCCGCTTGCACATCACCCGGTAGTACGGCTTCAACAGCTCGGCCGTCGCCGCGCCGGCGACAGTCGCGTCGACACGCCGGCGGATCTCCTCCATCTTCTGGAAGTCGGTGAGCTCGACGATGCGATCACGCTCCTCGCGAGTGCGTGGCCGGTTCTCACCTTTCGGCGACGAGATCGCACGGAAGATGTCGGTCCAGCCGTCGTCGACCAGGTCGACCTCGACCCTCCGACCCATCGAGATGGCGTCGAAGTTCTCCCGCCGCTCACGCTGCCAGCCCGGCTCGAGCGACGACCACCACCCCTCGTCCGTCGGCTGATTGCGCCGCCAGTCGACCGACGACGGGGTCCGCTGGAACACGTAGACATGCCCGGCATCACGGGCCAGTCGCGGCACGCACTGGATCGCCGATGCACCCGTGCCGACGACCGCAACTCGCTTGTCGACAAGGCCCGTCATCCCGCCGTCGGTGTCACCGCAGGTGTAGGTGAAGTCCCAGCGGCCCGTGTGGAACGAGTGACCGGCGAACGTCTCCAGACCGGGGATGCCCGGCAACTTGGGCCGCGACATCGGACCCAGCGCCGACACGATGAACCGAGCCCTGATGTCGTCGCCCCGATCGGTGCGCACATGCCAGCGGGCAATCGCGTCGTCCCACTCCATCGTGGCCACACGGGTGGAGAAGTGCGTGCGCTCGTACAGCCCGTAGTGCCTGCCGATGCGCTGGGAGTGCTCGAAGATCTCGCCGGCGTACGCGTACTTCTCCTTCGGCATGTATCCGAGCTCTTCGAGCAAGGGGAGGTAGCAGTACGCGTCTGTGTCGCATTGCGCGCCCGGGTAGCGGTTCCAGTACCAGGTTCCCCCGAAGTCCGCCCCGGCTTCGACGATGCGGAACGCCGTCACACCCCGCTCCGACAACCGGGCGGCAGCGAGCAGGCCACTGAACCCCCCACCGATGATCGCGACCTCGACGTCTTCGTCCACGGCGTGGCGCTCCACCCCGGACGGGGCAGAAGGATCGACCTCGACGTAGCGGGCGAGCTCGTCGCGGGCCTGCCGGTACTGGTCGATCCCGTCGGACCGCAACCGCTTGTCGCGCTCACGCCGGTACCGCTCGCGCAGCGCCTCGGGATCGAAATCCAGTCCCTCGCTGTCTCCCATGACTCCCCCATCGATCCTCGCCGGGTGCACCGCACCCGGACGCCCGAGTCGGTGACTTCCTCCGAACCCAGCGTCGCGATCTTGCTCGTCTCCGAGTCAGATGCCGTCACCGAGCGTGCCCGGCACACGCTTCGGCGCCAACCCAGACGGCGGCACGCCCCAAAGCGAGGGCCCCAGCTCCCCGACGATTCGGGCTGGCTGCGAAGCTGTCCGCCTCGAGCGAACTTCGGAGGAGATCAGCAGTGTCAGCAGTCGATCAGCACAGCACGATCGCGGTCACCGGCGCTGCCGGGTTCATCGGCGGGTGGGTGGTGCGCGAGCTGCTCG
>JAYSLK010000167.1:0-1830 GCA_043725585.1 Actinomycetota bacterium | reverse complement strand
TTCGTCCTCCTCCTCGTCGTGCGGCGCCGGATGACGCCAGACCTGACAAGCGTGCGGCAGACGATGTCCCGAACACATCGGGCAGATGTCCCGATCTGTCCGGGAACTGTGCGCACAGCGCGATCAACGCCTCGAACGTGACTCAGCGCGTCGAAGCGACCCGGAGCAGGTCGTCGACGACGGTGGGATCGTCGTGATCGATCACCGGGAAGCCGCGAGCCCAGTCGCCGTGCCAATTCACGGTGATGCCTGGGTTGGCGTGATCGCTCCCGTCGGGGAGGAACACGTGCGGGCTGACGGCCACCGCCGGCGACGCGGCGACCGCCGCGTCGCGGAAGACGGCATGACGTGCGGTGCCGTTCTGAAGGCCGTGGTCGAGCCGGTCGACGTCGACGCCCTCGGTGTAGGCGGCGATGTCGAGGATCTCGTGATGGAGGTGGATGGGGCGCGAGCTCTGCCAGAAGGCGCGGCGGAGTGCCCGGTCGAGCTGCTCGCTGGCGGCGAGCGACTGGTGCTTCGCCACCTGTACGGCTTCGAAGGCCAGCAGCACCGTGTTGGGGTAGTGGTAGTCGGGGCCCTGCCACAGCTGCCAGCCGGCGTCGGGTTCGAGCGCGCCCAGGACGGGGACCTCCGAATCGGAGCCGATCCGTGTGCCGGGAGCGCGGCCGAGCAGCTCGATCGGGAACGCACGGTGGTCGAAGCGGACGAGCTCGTCGAGGCCGAACCGTTGGCGGGCGGCATGCAGGCGGTGCACGAGGACGTGTGCGAACGGGCAGATCAGGTCGCTGAAGATCACGATCGTGCCCGGATCGACGTGGACGGTGAGCGTGGTGTCGGTGTCGGTCGTCATGGTTCAGGTCATCGCTTCTGGGCGGCTACGGCTGGTTGCACTCGGGCTCACGAGCGCGGACAGCCAGCACCCGTCGAGTGTCCACGATCGTAGGCACCCTGGTGGGCGTGCTGGCGGCGGGCGGACCGTACGGTTCAGCAGCGGACGCGTTGGAGGCCGGGGTCGAGGAGCGGTCTCAATGACGCCTGTGCTCCCACCATGCGTCCGGCCACATCGACTTCCCAACGACCTGCGTTTGGTTGCGGTTGTGTCGTTTGTGAATGAGACTTGTCGCATGGACGGGTCCAACGCCGAGGTGTTCGTTCTGGCGGAGCCTGATTGTGTCGTCGTCGCGTCGATCGATTCTGAGCGGTCGTCAGTGAGCGTTCGAGTGGGCGACGAGACGGTTGTGCTCCCAGCCGATGCGATCCGTGCTGTGCGGGCCCTGCTGCGGGCTCTTGCGTCCGGAGTCCCCGTTCATGTCGTGCCCCTCGATGCGGAACTCACCACGCAGCAGGCGGCCGATCTGCTCGGGCTCTCGCGGACGTACGTGGTCCGGTTGATCGACCAAGGGTCGCTGCCGGCCCACATGGCCGGTACACATCGTCGGCTGCTGGCGAGTGACGTGCTCGCCTATCGGCAGGGGCGCGCCACCAAGCTCGCAACGCTGGGCGAGTTGACCGAGGCCGGCGAGGAACTCGGGCTGACCTACTGACGGTGTCCGATCGATCACCTGTTGACGGGGGTCTGAACGTCCGGACGCGCATCGGGAACTCCCAGGGAGTCCCTGACCCCGATCGGGAACTCAATCGGGAACATCGTCGGGAACATCCCTGGCGATTTCGTCGGATCGGGAACATCGTCGGGAGTATCTCCGGGATGCCTGAAGCGCACCATCCCGAGCCATGGACATGGCATTGGGGACTCCCAGCACCAGCATCGAGCGAGTTGAGGCGGCTCACAAGCTGCTGACGATCAAGGAGGCGGCCGCAGAGATGCGG
>JAYSLK010000166.1:0-9143 GCA_043725585.1 Actinomycetota bacterium | reverse complement strand
CGCGAGCTGGTCGGGTCCTTGCTGCTCGAAGTAGCTCACTGCATTGCGGAGCCACGAGATCGGATCGCCCCACCCGTCGGCCAGTGCCGTCTCGGCGATCAATCGGCGCGCGTGGTGTTGGAACCAGATGAGCGGCGTCACTGCGCCGTCGCCGTCGGCCATGTACTCCGCTGCGGCAAGGTGATCGCCGGCGCGGCCTGCCATCACGGCGAGTGCGTACGACCGGTAGGCCCTGTTCGCGACGAGGGTGAACGCCGGCGACGCCTCGAGGTCGGCGATCATCGTGGCAGTACCCCGTTTCTCGATGACGCACAGCAGCGTCCACAGGCCCCGCTCCGGTCCGCCGATGGCTGCGGCGTCACCCAAGCGGCCCATGGCCAACTCCAGTGCCGACGAGACACGGGCGAGGTCGTCGCGTTCGAGCGCAAGGCACACGCGTGCCATCGCGCATGCGGCCGCGACATCAGGATGTCGGGCGCTCACCTCGAGTGCTGCGGCGATCTTCGCCTCCATTCGTACGCCGTCGCTGCGTTGGCCTGCGGCTGCAGCACTGGCCGCGAGGGCCATGCCATGGAGCACATCGAGGTGGAGCTTGCCTGCGAGCTCAGCGCACCGGTCGGCCGCGACATCCACATCGTCCGGAAGCCATCGGTCCCGGGCAGTCCATGCGAGAAGGTTGTCGAGATGTGCGGCATCGACGAGCGCGCCGATGCCTGCGGCACGTTCGCGCACCGCTAGGAGTCGGTCGACGGGGAGGAGGTTCCAGCAATCGAGTGAGGCTCGTTCCATTTCGCCTCGGAGCGCCAGCGTGGTGAGCCCGTGGTCGCGGCCGATGGCGATCACCCGATCGAACGCAACTGTCGGATTGCTCCCGTCGATCATGCGGGCGCAGCGCCCGATCACCAGCCATGCCTCACCGACGAGTCGATGGTCACCTTCGGGTTCAGCCTGCTGTGCCGCTGACTCGGCGCAGGCGCGGGCATCGTCGAACCGACCGCGTCCGACGGCGATCTCCGCGGCGGTCAGGTCGATCAGGGCGTCAGGCGAGTCGTGTGTCGTCGTAGCGGTCCGAAGCGCCCAGTCGAGGTGTGCGGCGGCTTCGTCCCAACGGCCAGCCGTCGTGGCGGCTCGCGCGAGTTCGAGCTGCGCATGCATCTCGTCGAACGGTGTGGCTGACGACGCCAACAGCCGAGTCCCGACCTCCAGTGCCTGGTCGACGTGGCCACTTGTTCTCAGCACCTGGACGAGCACACGGCCGATCTCGTGCCAGATCGCTTGGCTCGGGTCGGTCATCGCCCATGCGCGCTCGAGCATCGGTGCGCTGCTCGACATCGCACCGGTCTCGTACGCTCGCCGGCCTGCCAACAGCCAGAGTTCGGCCGAGCGCAGACGGTCGTCAATCACCTCGGCGAGCGAAGCCGCCAGCTCGCACAGCGCACCCGGGACGTCGGGATGATGACGCTCGATCGCCTCGAACGCGCGTCGGGACACATCGATCAGCTCGAATGGCAGCAACAGGCTGAGCATCGCGTCGCGTGTGAGCGCGTGTCGGAACACGAACTGCCGATCATCAGCAGGGTCGATGGAGACCAGTTGGTGATCGATGCCCAGTCGCAGGGCAGCGATCGTCGTCTCGCCCGACGATCCCGTGACCATCGGCAGCAGCCCGGGGTCGATCAGTGGCCCGAGGACCGCCGCTGCAGACAGCACTCGAGCGGCATCATCGGGGAGCGCTGCCATCCGACGGCGGACCAGTTCGACGAAGCGCGGTGGAATCGACGGCAAGCCCCCGCGCCCGATCCTCCAACCCTCCGATCCGGGCATGATCGAGCCCGTGTCCACCGCAGACGCGATCAGCTCCTCGACCAGGAACGGCAAACCGTCGGAGAAGTCGCGGACATACACGTCGATGTTGGTGGGGAGTTCACGACCACCGAGACACAGCCGGGCCATGGCCGTCGTCTCGTCGACTGTCAATCGCTGCAACTCGACCAGGCGCGCGCTGCGGCGCCCCATGAGTTCGGTCACCACGCGCAACGCCGGGGTTCCCGTGTCGGGACGCAGCGTGACCACACACAGCACACGCGTGCCCGTCAGGTTGTCGCCGATGTACTCGACCACAGCCGCCGTGTCCGGGTCCCCCCAGTGCAGGTCCTCCAGGACGAGGACGCAGCCCGTCTCGCCGGCGATGCCGGTGAGGAGCCGAACGAGCGCTTCTCCGAGCTCCATCGGCGACGCCCGGTACGGTTCTTCGCCCGGCACACGCCACTCGGGCACCAGCACGGCCAACGTGGAGCGAAGACGCTCCAGCTCCGGATGAGCGTCGGTCCCGGCTTGTCGGAAATACCCCGACAGCGCTTCGAACAACGCTCGGAACGGCGTCGCCGCCCCGGTCTCGACCGCCCGACCGACCAGCACCCTTATCCCACCTGAGCGAGCATGATCGGCAAGATCACGTGTCAGACGCGACTTGCCAATGCCAACCTCGCCCACCACCGCGACGAGCCCGCCACGACCAACCGCGCTGTCGTCGAGACACTGCACCAGTTCCACCCACTCGCCGTCACGCCCGACGACCGACGGACAGACGACCTGGGTCACCGCATCAGTATTGCCCAACCCCGCCGCGTCGGTCGTTGAGAGCGCAGCTTCGAACACATCGATCATCGCGTGCACCCGGCGGACGCAACGCTTCGATGCCGGTCACTCCAGTCCCCCGTCGCCTTCTCCACCAGGGCCGCGCATCAATCGAACAGAGCAGCGTCAAGCCATCGGTCGATGGTGGCCGCCCCGGACGCCACACACCGAACGGTCCTCGCCCGCCCGACAGCACCACGGTGACTCACGCTCGCCAAGCCACCAGAGGTGACCGGGTTCGGCCCCACTGCCACGCCAGGTGATCGCTCTGAGCATCAACTGGCCGGGCCGGACCCAGATCTGCGGTGGGTTGCTCAGGACCAGAATTGGTCCAGTTGTGCAGGTCGAAGAAGTCCTCCACGCCTGACTTGACTTGACCGCCTTCGACCTCGGCCACGATGCAGCGCATCGTGTCGAACTGCTTGCCGTTGCGTTCGCCGATGTTGCGGTGCAGGCCGACGACTCGCCCGTCGTCGGCCTCGAACACGTAGTACAGCTGGGCCTGGAAGGTGCCGTTGGTCTCGCCGCCGGCTCGCATCGGGAGACCTCCCCATTTCGCCGGCGAGACTCCGTGGGGAGGTCGAACCCGATGACGATTGCGAGGCGCGCGCCGTCGCTCGTGTGGAGCTGCCAAGCAGGGCGGATGTCGGGGTTCGGGGGCGGAGCGCAGGCGTTGCCGTCGGGCACGGTGACGTTCCTGTTCACCGATGTCGAGGGATCGACGTTGTTGTGGGCTGCAGGCAAGCGAGATATGTACCCATCCATGTACCAACAGCGGTAACCAAAGGGGAACAGGGGTCCACCCGAAATGCGTCCTGAGCAGGTGAAAAGCCTCCCACCAGGTACGCAGCAATCGTTCGGATGTGGTCATAACCCGAAAGTCGCAGCGGGCACGCGACTTTGACGGCACCTGACCATCGCGTCCTTCTCGAGATCACTACTTGACACCTTCCAGTCCGATCAGCATGCTGATCACATGGTTGAAGAGACTCGCCAGGCGCCGGCGAGTTGGAGCTTCGATGCCCGAGCGTTTGGGCGCGATGTTCGCGAGCGTCGGGAGGCGCTCGGTCTATCGACCAGGGAACTTGCTCGAGCGGCCCGGGTCTCGCAGCCGTACGTGATCGCGCTCGAGGGGTCGCGCTCGTCGCGCGACGTGTATGGGCCGTGCCCGACGGTCGATGTGGTGGCTCGTCTTGCGACGGCCCTGGCCGTCGAGCCGACGGTTCTGCTGGCATCTGCGCTCCGACGCTCGGGGCCGCACGTGCTGGTCGTCGTCGAAGACGACGGTGAGCAGCTGTTCGAAGTCCTTCGATCGCAGGTGGGCGACGTCGACACGTGGGTGTCGGCTGGCCATCGCCACACTGCGGAGTGGCCTCATGTCGCGCTGCACGACGGTCACGCCGAAAGCTACGACCGTGGCTCGGTGGGCGCGGCGCTTCGCACAGGGCTGTCGATGCTGACACCTGAGATCGGCGGACGGCGTGTGGGCCTGGTCTTCTCGGAGTCGCCAGCAATCTTGCGCAAGGCGACCGGCACTGTCCTGGCGTTGGAGCACGATTGGTGCGACCTCGTTGCCAACCGCCTCCGGTCCACCGGCGCGGAGCTGGCGTGGAACCTGTGCGTCTACGAGCTCGACGTGCTGGGCCAGCTCGACGACCCGTGCGCGGTCGGTGACGAGTTGATCGCCACCCACGACATGGTCTGGTGCACCCGCGGCCGCACCGTCACCAGGGGCCGTCGAGCCGCTGCTGGCCTCCAGATCCACCTTCGCGAGGCCCGGCGCCCTGCGCGATCGCAGGCACGACCCACGCGAACGACGAAACCCGATGAGAGGAAGCACCCACGATGACCACATCGATTCACGCCGACACCAAGGACGCGGTCCGCATCGGGGCACGACGGTTCGAGCAGTCGCCCTTCTACGCGAACTACGCGAACTCCGAGACCGTGCTCGGCGTGGTCGCAGGCCGCTACTACACGGTCTTCAACGGCGAGGATTCGGCGGGCGCGTACTGGAAGTTGCGTCGCGAGGTCGTGCTCTACGACGTGCCAGAGAAGCCATGGCAGATCGAAGGACCAGACGCTGTGGCGTTCCTCGAGCGAGTCTTCGCCCGCAGAGTCGGCGATCTGCGACCAGGACGCGGGCGCTACGCGATCGCCTGCACGCCCGGCGGTGGGGTCTTCATGGATGGGATCCTGTTCAACCTCGGCGACGACCGCTACTGGTATGTGCAGCCCGACGGCCCGCTCGAGCCGTGGCTGATCGCATTCAGCGACGGCCACGACGTCCGCATCTCCGACCCTCGGTCGCGTGTGCTGCAGATCCAGGGTCCGCACTCGTTCCGCGTGATGAGCGACCTCACCGGCGGGCGGATCGACGACACGATGAAGTACTTCCACTCGGGCCACTTCGACATCGGCGGTCAATCGCTCTATGTGTCGCGCACCGGCTGGACCGGCGAGCTGGGCTACGAGATCTACACCGACGCCGCCATCGACCACGACCGGCTGTGGGCCGACGTGATGGCCGCTGGAGCCCCTCACGGCATGGTCTACGCGAGCATGGCGTCGATGGAGATCCGGCGGATCGAAGCAGGGATCCTCGACAACCTCACCGACTTCGACCACACCATGACGCCGTTCGCCGCCGGCCTCGGCGCGTTCATCGACATCGACAAGAACGGCTTCATCGGTCGCGACGCACTCCTGCACGCCGACCGCCGCTCGCGCTTGCTCGGTGTGACATGTCAGACCACGACACCTGCGTTCCGTGGCGAACTGTCCGTCGGGAATGCCCGGGTGGGTCACGTCACAGCGGCGACGTGGTCGCCGACCCTCAGCTGCGGCATTGGCTACGCGCGGTTCGACCACCCAGGCGACTGGATCGGACGAAGCCTCCTGGTCGAGACCGACGACGGTGGAACAGCTCCATGTGAGGTGGTCGCGCTTCCCTTCTACGACCCCCGCAAAGAGATTCCCCGCACCCTCTCCCCTGATCGAGAGTCATGATGACCAAGGTCAACCCCGTAACCACCTGAGCACTCACGTTGGCGGCTGCCATGCCGAACACCGTGATCATTCGCGTTGCGTTTGTTTCACTTAATGATTGCTGTGGTTCGGGTGACGACCAGTACCGAGATCAGACCTGGCACCGTCCGTGAGCGCGAACTCGCGCTTGTCGAGCGGGCACTTGCTCGAACGGGGGCCTCTGTTGAGCGGTGCCCAGCTCGTTGATGCTGCTGGTAGCCCGGTTGATCTGCCGGACGAGATCGCCGACGCCCTGATGGCGATTGTTCATCAGCTGCAAGCTGGCAATGGTGCATCGGTGGTGCCGATGCACGCCGAGCTCTCCACAGTCGAGGCGGCCGAGATGTTGAACGTCAGTCGGCCACATCTGATCAAGCAGCTCCACCTTGGAGCGTTGTCTATTCGGATGGTGGGCACACACCGCCGGGTCCGTCTCGTCGATCTGCTCGCCTACCGCGATGCTCAAGATGCGTCGTCGCGTGAAGCGCTCGACGAGCTCGCTCGTCAGGCCCAAGACCTTGGTCTCTACGACTGAGCGTGCGGCAAATTGTGACAGTTGTTGTTGTCGATGCCAACGTGCTCTACGGGATCGAAATCACCGATGTGTTGCTGACGCTGGCGACGCGTCGCGTGTTTCGCGTCCATTGAACACTCGGCCCAGACGAGTTTCTCGCCCGACAGGCGCGGCTCGACCCACCGCGATCATTGATGCGTTCGTCGAGATGGCACTACGCCGGACCCGGCCACCCAAGACCATGGGCAAGATCGTCGACCGGCTCGAACCGAGCCTGCCAACCTTCGTAGCCTTCCTTCGCGAAATACCAGGAATGCGAGAGCACCGATGTGGCTCCGCCAGTCCTGACATGCCCTGAGGGTCGGGAGCCAACGTTCGAGCAGTACGCGACACCGTGACGCCATGCGCTGACGACGAAGACAACGAATCGAACAGAAACTGATATTTGACAGAGTCCAGAATTTGTGATCACATGGTGCTCGTGCTCAAACCAACAGCAGAACTCCTGCGCGAGCACGGCGTGCAGGTCACCGCTCAACGACTCGCGATCATGCGCGTTGTCGCGGAGCACCCACATGCCACAGCCGACGAGCTGGGCGACATCGTGCGCTCACAACTCGGCGCGATCTCGCGGCAGGCGGTCTATGACTCACTCGGCGTTTTGGTCGACAAGAACCTGATCCGACGGATCCAGCCGGCGGGCTCGGCAGGTCGCTACGAGAGCCGGGTCGGTGACAACCATCACCACCTGATCTGTCGGGTCTGCCGGGTGATGTTCGACGTCGACTGCGCTGTTGGCGAGGTGCCCTGCCTCATCGCAGAGGATACCCACGGATTCGAAGTCGACGAAGCCGAAGTCATCTACTGGGGCCGATGCCCGACCTGTCGAGCGGGCGATCCGCTCGATGATGTCGCAAGCTGATGCGGTGCCAAATCTTTCGACACGAGCAAGCAACCATCCGCAAGAAATCAAGGAGCAAGACATGAGTGATCAACTTCCCGAAAGGTCGGCACCCGACATCAACGATTCGACGGCCAAGTGCCCGGTGCTGCAGAGCCCGCACACCGCAACAGGCAGCTCGGCCAACCAACACTGGTGGCCGAACCAGCTCAACTTGAACATCTTGCATCAGGGCTCGCCTGCGTCGAACCCGATGGACGACGACTTCGACTACGCCGCCGAGTTCGCCACCCTCGACTACGCCGCACTGAAGGCCGACCTCACGGCCCTCATGACCGACTCCAAGGACTGGTGGCCGGCTGACTACGGGCATTACGGCCCGTTCTTCATCCGCATGGCATGGCACTCGGCCGGCACCTACCGCACCCACGACGGTCGCGGCGGAGGCGGCTCCGGTCAGCAGCGTTTCGCCCCTCTGAACAGCTGGCCCGACAACGGCAACCTCGACAAGGCTCGCGCCCTGCTCGAGCCGATCAAGAAGAAGTACGGCCGTAAGATCTCCTGGGCCGACCTGATGCTGCTCACCGGCAACGTCGCGCTCGAATCAATGGGCTTCAAGACGTTCGGTTTCGCCGGCGGTCGCGAAGACGTCTGGGCTCCTGAAGAAGACGTCTACTGGGGACCCGAGAGCGTGTGGCTCGACGACCAGCGCTACAGCGGTGACCGCCAGCTCGAAGCACCGCTGGGCGCGGTTCAGATGGGCCTCATCTACGTCAACCCCGAGGGCCCGAACGCCAACCCCGACCCCATCGGGTCCGGACGCGACATTCGCGAAACCTTCGGTCGCATGGCCATGAACGACGAAGAGACCGTCGCACTGGTCGTCGGCGGTCACGCCTTCGGCAAGATGCACGGTGCCGGCCCGGAACCCTCGGTGGGCGCCGAGCCCGAGGGCGCACCGATGGAGCAACAGCTCCTCGGCTGGAAGAACAGCTTCGGTAGCGGCGTCGGCATCCACACCACCACGAGTGGTTTCGAAGGTGCCTGGAACTCCACGCCCACCAAGTGGGACAACAACTACCTCGAGACATTGATGGACAACGATTGGGTGCTCACCGAGAGCCCCGCCGGCCACAAGCAGTGGACAGCACCGGCGCTCGCCGGAACGGTGCCGGACGCCCAGCGTCCTGACGTTTTCCACGCCCCGATGATGAGCACGGCCGACATGGCCATGAAGATGGACCCGATCTACGGCCCCATCTCGCAGCGTTTCCGCAACAACCCCGAACAGCTCGACGATGCGTTCGCTCGTGCCTGGTACAAGCTCCTGCACCGCGACCTCGGCCCGAAGGCCAACTTCATCGGCCCCGAGGTTCCGGCTGAAGAACTGCTGTGGATGGACCCGATTCCGGCAGGCACCGCACTCAGCGACGCCGACGTCGCAACCGTCAAGGCCGCGATCATGGCGACCGGCATCAGCATCACCGAGCTCGTCGAGACGGCCTGGGCCTCAGCGTCCACCTACCGTGGAAGCGACCGCCGCGGTGGTGCCAACGGTGGCCGCATTCGCCTCGCTCCGCAGAACGGCTGGAACGTCAACCGCCCCGAACAGCTCCGTCGTGTGCTGTCCGCCCTCGAAGGCGTGCAGTCGAGTGTCGGCATCAAGGTGTCGATGGCCGACCTCATCGTGCTCGGTGGCGCGGCCGCGATCGAAGCCGCAGCGGCCACAGGCGGTCACAGCGTGAGCGTCAACGTCAGCACCGGCCGCGGCGACGCCACTGCCGAGCAGACCGACGAAGAGTCCTTCGCATGGCTCGAGCCGAAGAACGAGGGCTTCCGCAACCACCTGGGCAAGGGCACCAGCCATGTCGCCGAGCACCTGCTCGTCGACCGGGCACACCTGCTCGGCCTCAGCGCTCCGGAAATGGCCGCCCTCGTCGGTGGTCTCCGTGTGCTCGGTGTCAGCACCGACAACCGGGGCGTGCTCACCGAACGGGTTGGCACGCTGAGCAACGACTTCTTCGTCAACCTGATGGACCAGGACACGGTGTGGTCTGCCGCATC
>JAYSLK010000165.1:0-2400 GCA_043725585.1 Actinomycetota bacterium | reverse complement strand
GAGCACCTGGTCGCAGCCTCGCTCCACGAGTTCGCACCACAGCTGTGTCAGCTGACGCCACGGCCGCTCCGCGGTGGTGGAGATCGGACCATCGGTGTGTACCGCACCCCACGCGACGACGCCGCCCCTCGACAAGAACTGCTGCAGGTATCCCGCGGCCTCGATGATGGACGTGTCGACCGGGATCGACAGGATCTGTGGCCCGGCCGAGATCAACGACGACCAATCGGCGTCACCGCACACGTGCAGCCCGGACAGGCCCCGCGACTCGATCGCCGCCAGCGCTCCCGACACGAGGTCGATCGCAGTGTCGGGAGCGATCGGGAAGTTCGCATCGGTGAGATCGACCATGTCCGGTTCGTCGATGAAGACGATTTGACGACATCCCGGCAGCGCCAGCTCGACGGCATCGAGGAGGTGTTGTACGTGGGCCCGCACGGCGCGGACCGAAACGTCGAACGCCTCGTGAACGGACACCCCGGCGCGCAGGAGTGCCATGCCGAGCGTGACGGGACCGACGAGCTGCCACTTGATCGCATCGACCGGAGCGCCGTGAGGGTCGATGTGTCGCGCTGCAGCGAGTTCGAGGAACCGACGGAATCCGGCGAAGGCGTCGTGTTGGAGGTCGGTCGACACGTCCGCGAGCGGGTCGATCGAGTTGAGATCCACCGAGATCGCTCCGTACTGACCGACGGTCACGCCGACGATCCCGAGCATGGCCTGGACGATGATCCCTTCTGCGGGCGACCGCCGAGGGAGTGAAGGCACGGTCGGGATCGACGTCGCGTCGAGCGCGAATCGAACGCCGGCATCGAGATCGCGGTGCGGGAGACTTCCGATGCCGACCGTTGCGCCGTTGGCGATCTGCACTCCAGCCATCGTGTTGTCCTCCTTCCCGTTGCCTGAGATCCGCTGTGCCGAGATCCACTGTCCTGAGATCCGCTGTCCTGAGATCCGCTGTCCTGAGATGCCCGCTGTTCAGCCCGAACCGTTCGACGCTCCTGCGAAGAAGATGGTGGCACGCCGGTCCGCCCGACAGCGAGACGGATTCACGCTCATCGAACGCTCACGACGACGAACGACCGAACCGACCCCCGGCGGTGAATCGGTCTCCGACGGACCACGGGCCCTCCTGCATCAGGTGGATACCCTGTCGCCTCGTGCGGTGGCCGACCAAATCCCCTCATCTGCTGGTGCTCTGGCTGGCGCGCGCGGTGTGGCTCGTCGTCGCCGTGCTCGGTGGCGGCGGATTCGGCGAGGCGCTGGCCCGCCACAGCCGGGAGGTGCAGCTCACCGGCACGACATTGTTGTGGATCGGGTGGGCGACCGTCGCGGTCGCTCTCGCTGTCCCGGCGGTCGTTGCCCTCACGATCTCGCGCATGACGGTGCCGCTGGGCACGGTCACTGCTGCGGCCGCCGTCGTCCACGCCGGTGCGTCGTCGGCGACCATCCTCGCGGTCGTCTCGACGGCGCTCGCATCGCTCGTGGTCGCCAGCGGCGAGTTCGGACAAGCGATGGCTCAGGCATCGGCGTACGGTGACGAGGAGCGCTTTCCGCTGCGTCCTCCCGCAGCGTTCTACGTGCCGAGCGCGGTCTCGTGGTCGGTGCTCTGTGCCTGTGCCCTGATCGGGCCGCTCGCGCTCGCGGGTCGGGGCTGGTTCGTGGGGACGTCGCTCACCGTGATCGCAGGCGCGCTCGCGTGGTTCCTGATACCCCGATTCCACCGCTTGTCCCGGCGATGGGTGGTGCTCGTGCCGGCCGGTCTCGTGTTCCACGACCACGTGGTGCTCGCCGAGACCGTCATGTTCCCTGCGCGCATCGTCACGGGGGCACGCCTCGCGCTCGTCGACACCGAGGCGGCCGATCTCACCGGTCCCGCGGGTGGCCATGCCGTCGAGATCTCGTTGTCGGAATCGACCTCAGTCGTGCTGGCCACCACTCGAGCCAATCCCGGGGGCCGCGCACTCCACGTCATGGCGTTCCTGCTGACACCTACTCGACCAGGCCGCCTGCTCCGCTCGATGGGCGAGCGGTCGATCTCGGTGGGTTGACCGCAGCCGTCAGAGGGCGATGCCCCCGCCGAGCACCCGCTGATCGGCGATGTCGTACAGCACCACGCTCTGTCCGGGGGCGACGCGCCGCTCGTCGTCGCGCCAATCGAGCACCAGTTCCCCGCCATCGAACCGGGCATCGGCTCGACGCGGTGCGCCGTGGGCACTGCATTGCACGAGGATCTCGCCCTCCACCTCGCCTGCTGCCCACGTCATTGCGCCGACCCGCATGGTCTTCAGATGCAGATGTTCGTCACCGCCCACGGTCACACGGCCCGCATCGACATCGACGTCGACGACGTAGCGCTTCGGGCCTCCGCCGGGCAGACCGATGCCGCGGCGCTGACCG
>JAYSLK010000164.1:0-22561 GCA_043725585.1 Actinomycetota bacterium | reverse complement strand
ACGTCACGAACACTCTCTTTGGCCAGCCATGCCCCGACCACTTCGTCATTGGGGTCGCCGACGCGTAGACCGAGCAGCATCCTGTCGCGACCTCGTTCGTCGAGTCGTTCGGAGCCGGTGAGGAGCAGCTTGCGGATCTTGTAGAGCGGATCGTCGCGACGCCCGCGATGGGCCAGTGTGTCGTTCTGGACCCGGCGGCGCACCGCGTCCAAGCAGCGGTTCGCGACACGCACCACATGAAACGGATCAGCAACCCGGACGGCGTGATCGAGATGTGGTGACAACCCAGCCCGGAACGACTGGGCCAGATCCGTCGCCACCACTTCGATCCCCGCGAGCCAGGCGGGTTCGGCGTTCGCGGTCCATCGGCGCAGGTCAACAGCTGCGTTGCCCTCAACCATGTCGATCACACGGCGGCGTTCCAAGTCAACGAGACCGGTCGCGTAGATCGTGTGATGATGCCGGTTCGCGGCCAGGAACGACGTCTCATCGACACCCAACTGGCGGACCGGACCGACCCGATCAGGATCATCGACGAGCGGGGTGCCGTGCTCGACCACCGCGTTCATGACCGTCTCCCAACACACCCCGAACTCGCCCGCGACCTGCGACACCGGACGCGCCAACTCGCCGACACGACGACACGCCGCAGCACCAGCGCGACGGGTCAACACGACCTGCGCGTCCAAGAACTCGAGCGGTTCCGTCCACGTCCGCGCCGAACACAACACCTCCCGACACCGCCACCGCCGCTTCCAGATCCGCAAACGCGTGAGCCGTCCGAAGCACTCCAGATCGCGGACATCGACCCACATCCGATCCTGCGACTCGGCACGACACCCGCACCGCTGACACCACGCCCGCACCTCGGTCGTCTCGACCTCGATCGTCACTTCACCATCGGCCTCAGACACGCCGATCACACGCACACCATCAAGACCGAGCATCGCCTCAGCCAGACCACTACCGTCACCCATCGCAGGGATCTCCTCGTCGTCGAAGTCGTAGAACAACTCCAACGATGACGGGATCCCTGCACCCGTACGCGGACCCTCACCCCAAGCCCACTCCCCACCTCAACGAGAAGAGCCGGTTTGCTTCAGGTCGTCCGGTCGTACGTCGTACAGCGGGCCGAGGTTGCGTTCGAAGCCAACCGAGCGAAGCGTCTGGAACACGCGCCCCGCGCCCCTCAGGTCGGGAAACGCGTCGACCACCGCGCAACCATGTGCGCCGAGCCGCTCCGGAACACCCGCCAGCGCAACCTGTACCGCCCGCTCGACCGGAAGGCCACCCGCGTCCGCAGACCACCCGACGCGCAGACCAGCCAGCGATCGATCGATCGGGCCGAAGGGTCCGGCGGCACCGCGGAGGGGCACCGACGGATGCGGTCCGGCCATCGCCGACAACAGCAACGCGACGTCGGCAGCGTTTCTCCCCATCGGTCCTTCGGTCGCCAGCGGATCCCAGGGATCGCTCGCCGGCCAACTGGGCACCGTCCCAGGAGTAGGTCGCAGACCGACGATCCCGCAGAACGACGCCGGGTTGCGCAGCGAGCCCCCGAGGTCGCTGCCATCCGCGATCGGCACCATTCCGCTCGCGAGTGCTGCGGCCTCTCCGCCGCTCGATCCGCCCACCGAACGTGACGGATCGTGCGGGTTGCGAGTGACACCGAAGAGGCGGTTGAAGGTGTGCGAACCGGCGCCGAACTCTGGGGTGTTGGTCTTACCCAGCGTGACGCACCCGGCGGCACGCAGCCGGGCGATCAACAACTCGTCCACGAGCGGAACGTTGTCGGCGAAGATGGGCGAACCCAGCGTGGTGCGAATCCCCGCTGTGTCGGCGAGGTCTTTGTGGGCGATCGGCAACCCGTGCAACACGCCCAACGACTCGCCACGTGCATGCGCCTCGTCGGCTCGCGCGGCGTCTTCGAATGCACGGCCGAACGCAAAGGTGATGACGGCGTTCACCGTCGGGTTCACCTCGTCGATGCGCGCCAGGTGTGCCTCGAGCACCTCTCGCGCCGACACCTGTCCGCTACGCAGCAGACCGGCGAGGTCGACCGCAGACCGGCGCCACAGCTCGGTCACGAGTCGTCGTCCATATCGAACCGCCGACGCAACACGGCCTTTTCCACCTTGCCCATCGCATTGCGTGGGAGCGAGTCGACCACGTGGACGCGTTTGGGCAGCTTGAACGAGGCCAGCCGTTCACGCATTCCGGCCCGCAGGACCGAGGGGTCGACGGTGACCCCGGGAGCGCACACCACGACAGCGACGACGGCCTCACCGAAGTCGGCATCGGGCACGCCCACCACTGCTGACTCGACCACCCCCTCGAGTCGATCGATGACGTCCTCGATCTCCTTCGGATAGACGTTGAGACCTCCCGTGATGATCAGGTCCTTCGACCGGCCGACGATGTGCAGGTACCCCTGGTCGTCGAACCTGCCCAGATCCCCTGTACGGAACCATCCATCGGCGGTGAACTCGGTGGCCGTGAGGTCCGGCCGCCGCCAGTACCCGCTGAAGACGTTCGGGCCACGGACGTCGATCGAGCCCACCGCTCCCCCAGCGACCACCGCACCTTCGTCGTCCACCACGCGTACGTCCACGCCCGGCAGCGCGAAGCCCACCGTGCCGGATCGCCGCTCCCCATCGAGTGGATTGCTGGTGAGCATCGACGTCTCGGTCATGCCGTATCGCTCGAGGATGGCATGGCCGGTGCGTTCGGCGAACTCCGCGTGCACCGATGCAAGCAACGGTGCCGAGCCGCTGATGAACAGCCGCATCGAGGCGCACGTTTCGACACCGAAGTCCGGGTGGGCGAGCAGGCGCGTGTAGAAGGTGGGCACGCCCATCATCACCGTGCATCGCGGCAGCGCGCGCACCACCTCGTCCACGTCGAACCGCTCGAGGAACACCATCGGAGAGCCGTTCGCGATCGAGCAGTTCGTGGCGACGAACAACCCATGGGTGTGGAAGATCGGCAGCGAATGGAGCAGCACATCGCGTTCGGTGAAGCCCCAGATGTCGGCCAGGATCGCCGAGTTCGACGCCAGGTTGCGATGCGAGAGCATCGCCCCCTTCGGCCTGCCGGTCGTGCCGCTCGTGTAGAGCATCGCGGCCAGTTCGTCCGGCGTCGAGGGATGGTCGACGAAGGTGGTGGACATGGCATCGGCCTCGGCTCCCAGGCCGGCCAACACGGCGTCGTCGAGCACGACCGTCGGCTGCGCATCGGCCACCAAGGAGTCGACCTCGTCGACCGTGTACCCGGTGTTCATCGGAACCAGCACGTACCCAGCGCGCACGCACGCGAGGTACACCATGATCGCCTCGGCCGACTTGGAGACCTGCATCGCGATGCGATCGCCGGGGGCCGCGCCGCGAGCTGCGAGCGCGTTGGCGAGTTGCGCGGAACGTCGCGCCGCCTGGGCATACGTGTACGTGATCTCGCCGGAGGCGGTGAGCAGCATCGCGCGCTCGTTGCCATCGTTCACGGCGGCGAGCAGCTCACGAAGCGTGCTCGACCGCGCAGAGGTCATCAGTGCGCGCCCCACGTGTCCCGATGGATCATGGATGCGGCCGGGAGCCGGTGAGCAGGCTTGAAATCGTCGCCGGTGTAGTACGCCACCGGGAACAGCGCCGTCTGGGTCCAGTCGGCAGGGATGCCCAACAGCTCGCTCACCTCATCGTGGAAGAACAGGTGGATCGAGGTCCACGCGGTGCCGAGCCCTCTGGCGCGCGCAGCGAGCATGAAGCTCCACGCGGCGGGAAGGATCGAGCCGTAGGTGGAAGCCTGGGCGATGATCATCGGCACCGCCTCCATTCGTCCCTGCACGCATGGGATGACGAACACCGGCACCTGATCGAGCACTCCGCCCAGGTAGCTGGCGCTCTCCATCACCTTCGGCATCACGTGTTCACGAGGATCTCCCGCGGGCAGTGGCGGCGGATAGCCTTGACCGCTCATGATCTCGCCGCCGCGTCGATAGAAGTCTGCTATCGCGGCACGCTTGGCCGGGTCGGTGACCACCACGAACGACCAGTTCTGGGCGTTGGTGCCCGTGGGGGCCTGCATCGCGATCTCGATGCACTCGTCGATCAGCGTCATCGGCACGGGCCGCGTGAGATCGAGGCGTTTGCGTACCGACCGCGTGGTCGTGAGGAGCTTGTCGGCGGCGGCACGGTCGATGGTCATGGGCTCGACGGTACATCGCCGCGACGGCACCCCCGTTCACCGGCGACCGACAGCGACCGCCCGCGGCTCGTCGGACGGGCTCAACCACGGTCACGCTGCCACGCGTACGAGCGAAAGACGGTGGCCACTCTCGTGGCGTACCGCTCGTACCAGCGCTCGCGGCCGAGGAGCTGTGCCCCGAGGTGCTCGGTGACCTGCTTCCACGCCGCAGCGTGGGCATCGGTCTCCCAGTAGCTCACGGTGATGCCGAAGCCGTCGGCTCCACGGGCGGACTCGATGCCGATGTAGCCGGGCTGATCACGGGCCAGCGAGTCCATCCGCTCGGCCATCGCCCCGTAGCCCTCGTCGTCCACAGGGGCCGACGAGCCGTTGGGACCGACCACTCGGGCACGGACGCTCGTGAAGATCACCGCGACGTAGGAACTCACGTCATGACCCAGGGTGGGAGCCAGGGTGGGAAGGGGTGCAGGGCTCGGCCCAGGGTCGTTCATGTTCGTCACGATGGCATGAACCGAACCGCCCTCGCGCCTCGTTAGCGACGGCATGAACACTTCGGTCGTCGATCGCATCCCCCGCCCCACACTGTCCGGTACTCGCCAAGAGGTGCCTCCAGAGCCTCCTCCGGGGTGGCCCGCGCCTCAGCCGGAGAGCCGTCAGCGAGCGCCACGAACCGGGCGAACGGTCCTCGTCACGATCGCCGGCACCGCGCTCGCCGTGGCGAGCATCGCCCTCGGCAACGAGGCGGTCGGCGCGATCGTCGCGCTGTTCGTCATCTCATGGCCGCTCGAGCGATTCTGGCGACGCCATCCGGTGCCGGTGCGTCGGCTCGCGTTGCGGACCGACTTGGCGTATGCAGCCGCGTCGCCGGCGCTGCAGTTCGTCGGTCTCATCGCAGCGGTGGCGCTCGCCGTCCTGTCGCTGGCATGGATTCCGGGCTTGGCCCTGCGCCCGCTGGTGGGGGCGATGCCGGGGTGGCTGCGCACCACGGTGGGCATCTTGCTGTTCGACGTGTTGATCTACTGGACCCATCGCTGGAGTCACACCGTGCCGTTGTTCTGGCGCTTCCACTCGATCCACCACTCCACCCGACACCTCGACTGGGTCTCTGGCTTTCGCGCCCATCCGCTCGACGGGGCCTTCATCGCCCCGGCGTTCGCGTTCGTGCTGGCGGCCGGCTTCGACCCGCAGATCACCGGCGCCCTGGCCGTCGTGCAGTTCGTCGTGGGCATCTGGGCACATCTGAACGTGCGCTGGCGGTTGCGGCCATTGCGGTATCTCGTCCTCACGCCGGACTTCCATCACTGGCATCACGCCAACGAGCGTGACGCGATCAACTCCAACTTCAGCACGTTGCTGCCCGTGTGGGACGTGCTGTTCGGGACCTTCCGTGTACCCGTTGGACCGGGCCCGCAGCGCTATGGGGTGGACGAACCGGTACCGCTCTCGATCGGTCGGCAACTGCTGTACCCCTTTCGACGGACGCGCGTCGCCGACGAGAACGTCGGTGTCCTCGATCATGGGCCCAGAGGCTGACACGCTGGTGAGGGTGGACCTCGAGCTCTCGGATCCGGCGGTGGTCGCCGCCATCGCCGCCGGCGACCGCAACGCGCTCGAGGTCCTCTACGCCCGCCATGCTCGGATGCTGATGGTGAGACTCCACAGGAAGTGTGGCGACCCCGACCTGATCGACACCGCGCTGCAGGACACCTTCGTCGCCGTGTGGCGATCGGCGAGCACCTACCGCGACACGAACGGGGAGGTGCCCGCCTGGCTCTGGACGATTGCACTCCGCAAGCTCATCGACCAACTGCGTCGCCGGCCTGCTCCCCGTCCGATGGCGCAGCTGCCGGAACCCGAACCGCTGCCGCCTCCCGGGACGCCGGCGCACGACCTGCTCGGTGGGCTGCCGGCCGACCTCCACGACGTCGTGCGCGCCGTGTACCTCGACGGACTCACCACCTCGGAAGCGGCCGTGCTGTTCGGCATCCCCCAGGGCACCGTGAAGAGCCGACTCGCCCGAGCCCGCCCGCTGCTGCGAAAGGACCTCCGATGATCCCCGACCTCGACACCCGGCTCGCCCACAACCTCGATGTGGTGATGGCCGAGATCAGCGCGCCGCGGCGCGGCCGCCTCGAACAGGCCCTCCTTCGGCTGCACGTGCCCGAGCCCACGGCCCGTCTCGTGTCGGCCACGCCCGCCCTTCGGGTCGCGTGGTTCGTCTCGGTCGCCCTGGTGATGGCGTTCGCGGCTTCGGCGGGCGACGCGTCGTGGACGGCTGCGAGCCGATTCGCGGTGCTGCTCACCCTGGCACCACTCGCGCCTGTGGCCGGCGTCGCGCTGTCGTACGGGCCCCACGCCGATCGCGCCCACGAGATCGCTGTCGCCGCGCCGTTGTCGGGCCTGCGTCTCGTCCTGATCCGATCCATCACCGTGCTCACCGCCTCGGCGGCGCTCACCACCTTCGGTGTGCTGCTCGCGCCATCGGCTGGATGGTTGCGCGTGGCCTGGTTGCTACCGTCGCTGGCGACCGCATCGGCAACCCTCGCGCTCGGGAGCCGATTCGGCATCCGAGCCGCAGCGTTCGGGGTCGCGACCGTGTGGCTGACGCTGGTCGTGCTCGTCGCCCAGATCGCGAACGACGGAGCGGCACCGTTCGGTGCGCAAGGGCAGCTCGCCGCGTTCGCCGTCACATGTGCCAGCGCAGCAGCCCTTGCGATGGGCCAGCGGCGGCTCGAACGGTGGGATGGTCGATGACCGCTCCCACCGTCCACCTCGAGGGTGTGTCCCTGCGGCTCGGCGCGCGCTTCGTGCTGGACATTCCGTCGCTCACCATCGGTCCCGGCATCACCGTCGTGCATGGAGCGAACGGCAGCGGTAAGTCGACCCTGCTCCGGCTGCTCGCAACGGTGACGCCGCCGGCACGGGGCCGACTCACCGTGGCCGGTCGATCGATCGACGATCCGTCGACTCAGTTGACGGTGCGGCGCCTGCTCGGCTACCTCCCTCAGGGCGACACGGTGCCCACTCGGGTGCGCGTGTTCGATCACGTCGACGTGGTCGCCGTCATGCGTGAGCTGGCCCCGACGGCCCGCGAGCGCCGCGCGATGGTGTACCGAGCGATCGCCGGCGTGGACCTCACCGACCTCGCGGGTGAGCGGTGCGGGAACCTGTCGGGCGGGCAGCGGCGCCGAGTCGCTCTCGCAGCAGCGCTCGCCGGTCCGTCCGCGCTCTTGGTGCTCGACGAACCCGATGTCTCCCTCGACGATGCCCAGTTGGCCTCGCTCGCCGCCGAACTCACCGAGCGGTCTCGCACCACCACGATCATCGTGGCGACGCACCACGCAACGTGGGCGGCTGAGCTCCATCCGCGACAGATGGTCCACCTCCACCAGGGCCGCATCGCCTCCGCGAACTGACGTACCTGCACCAGACACGAACATTCATGCGGGTGGTTGTGCAATCGACGCACGTTTGTCATGATTTCGTCATGTTCCGCATCTGGCCCACCCGTTCGCCGCGCCTCGGCCCCGACCGGCTCGAACACCTCATGGAGCAGTCTGCGGAACCGTCTGCGGGGCGGTCTGCGGGGCGGTCCGAGGTCCACAGCGGTCACGTTCAGGCGAGTCGGCCACGTCGGGCGCGCCGTCATGGCACGCGACTGTTCGGGTTCGGTGCCGCGCTCGTGATGCTGGGCCAGTGCGGCAACGGTTGTGCGCCCACCCAGGTCAACCCTGCCGGCACACCGACCACGCCGGGTGCGTACACCCTGCTGCCGCTCGGCGCCGCGTTGCCCACCGAGGAGGCCTGCGCAGCCGAGGTGCGCGCCAAGCCATCACCCGAGACCAGGCCGCTCAATGCCGCCTACAACGACACGACCTGGCAGGCGCACCCCACGTTCTTCCCCCGTGCGACGGGGAACTTCACCGGCTCCACCGACGACATCATTCGCTGGGCTGCCTGCAAGTGGGGTTACGACGAGAACTTGCTCCGCGCTCAGGTGGCCAAAGAGGCCTGGGGCAAGATGGACGGCCTCGGCGGCTGGGCCTCCGATCCGGTGATGTGCCTCCCCGGCCACGGCATCGGCGTCGACGGTCGACCCGGTCAATGCCCCCAGGTCGCAGGCCTGATGCAGGTGAGTGGGTTCTACTTCCCCGACGCGATCGACGGCTCGCTGCGCTCCACCGCCTACAACCTGGAGATCGGTCTGGCCACCTGGCGGAACTGCTTCGACGGCAACGAGACCTGGTTGAACAACTTCAACCGCGGTCGCCAGTACTCGGCCGGCGACATGTGGGGCTGCGTGGGCCGATGGTTCTCGGGCCGCTGGTACACGCCCGAGGCCAACTGGTACATGGGGGAGCTGCGGTCGTACATGGATCGCCGCATCTGGGAGTCGCGCGACTACCTGAGCGACACCGGCCCGAGCGCCTGACCAGCACCCACTGACCCGGCGGGTGGCCGTCAGTCCGTGTCACGCAGTTTCGGGCGCATCGGCGAAGTCTGCTTCGACGATCTCGCGATCTTCGGGATCGATCACGGGCACAGCCTTGGCCGCAGCCCACTCGACCATCGACTCGGCAGTGCTCCCCCCAGCACCCAACGCACGCGCCCTCGCCTCATGGGCGTAGGCGAGGTCGAAGTCCTGCAGTCCTTGCTCGAGCGTGGCTGCCATGCACAGGTCGGCGTACCGCATCGCCAGTTCCACATTGCCAACGAGCAGGTGTGCTTTCGACAGCATGTTCAGCGCCCGCACCTCGTTCACGGGCGTGCGACGTGCGGCGTGCTGCCAGTGGTACGCCGACGCATAGGCGCGGCGGAGCAACTCTTCGTCATTGCCCGGTGAGCGCTCGGCCGACACCATCTCCCACACCCCGTTGTGGCACTCGATGCCCTGGGCGCGGTGCCAATCACCGGCAGGGTCGCTCGACGCCTCCGGCAGGTTCATGGTCTGGTCCGGCAGCGGTTCACCCGTCTCGAGCAACGACTTCAGCGAGTTCAACAGGACGGGCCAACCATCCTTCACGGCCGCCCAGGTGAGCGGGCTGAGTGCCAGGTCGCCGTGCACGACGTCGAGGCGCACCAAGCCGTCGCCGGCGTCGGTGATCGTCCACTCCACGCGACTCGGAGGCTCATCGCCCATGGCCGTGTGGTACAACACATGCCACGTCTGCACGAGGCGGCGCGGTGGCTCACACACCTCGATGATGCCGTCGATCGCCGGATCGCCGTTCGACATCGTCGTTCGATACGGCTGGCCGGTCTGAGGCGGCTGGTCGAATGTTGTGTCGTGGAAGTACTGGCGCGTGAATGCGGGATCGACGATGCCCTGCCAGACCTCCTCCGCGGTGGCCCTGATGTACACGCGATGAACGTGGCAAGTGGTCAACATGTCTCCTTCCAGGAGTTCGGATCGGCCAGGTGGTCCTGGTCGTTCGGGCCTTCCAGCCGTCGCTGGAGTTCGGTCATCGCCCGGGCGAACGGTCGGGCGTACTTGCCGATCCAGCGGTCGCTGATCTGTTGGATCGGGATGGGGTTGAGGAAGTGCCGCTTGGTGCGGCCCTCCTTGTGGGCGACTACGAGGTTCGCAGCCTCGAGAATCGCGAGATGCTTCATCACGCCGAAGCGCGTCATATGCGGATGGCGATCGCACAGCGCGTGCACCGCCTGTCCGTCGAGCTCGAAGAGGGCATCGAGGAGCGCCCTGCGCGTGGGGTCGGCCAACGCCTTGAACACCGCATCGCTCTCTTCTTCGTCGATCACCGATCGAACAATATGTGACTTTGTGGTCACTTATCAATCTCGACTCATTTGGTCGGGAATTGGATAGCATCGCCGGAGGCTGGATCGAATCCATCCGTTCATCTCGTGCACCTCGTGCCGTCAAAGGAGCATCACCATGGCTGTCCGTCTCGGAGACATCGCCCCCGACTTCACCGCGCCCACCACACAGGGCGAGATCAGCTTTCACGAGTGGCTCGGAGACTCGTGGGGGGTGCTGTTCAGCCATCCCAAGGACTTCACGCCGGTGTGCACGACCGAACTCGGCTACGTCGCACGGATCAAGCCGGAGTTCGACAAGCGCAACGTGAAGGTGATCGGTCTGTCGGTCGACCCCGTCGACAGTCACCTCGTCTGGGAGGCCGACATCGCCGAGACCCAGGGGACGCCGGTCAACTTTCCGATGATCGGCGACCCGGAGCGCACGGTCGCCGATCTGTACGACATGATCCACCCCAACGCGAACGACACGATGACCGTGCGGTCGGTGTTCGTGATCGGTCCCGACAAGAAGGTGAAGCTCACCATCACCTACCCGGCCAGCACCGGCCGCAACTTCGACGAGATCATCCGCGTCATCGACAGCCTCCAGCTCACCGCCAAGTACAAGGTCGCGACTCCGGCGAATTGGACCGATGGTGACGACGTGATCATCGGAGGCGCCGTGAGCGACGACGAGGCCAAGCAGCTGTTCCCGCAAGGCTGGACCACGGTGAAGCCGTACCTGCGCACCTTGGCGCAGCCCGGCACATGATCTGACCCGCCTCCGGGTCACACAGGACCTGACGACCCGCGCGCCGCAGGGCGAGCGGGACCCCCGTCAGCACTGCAAGCCGGCGCCCCGCTGTCTCGAGAGACGGCGGGGCGCTGCCGCGTCCCGAGTCCCACACCGTCGACCCGAGGAGCAGCCGCCACCCCGGGGTGGTGCGTGGCACTCGGGTCGGTCGCGTGGGACTCGGGTGGTGCGTGGGACTCGGGTCGGTCGCGTGGGACTCGGGTCGGTCGCGGTCAGAGCAGGTGGGCTTGGACCCACGCGCGGACGTCCGGGGCCAAGCGGTGGAGATGCCCTGCGGGCGATTCGCGGATCTGCGTCGCACTGATCGGCACCGTCGTTCGTTCGGGGTCGACGACGATCGCCTCGGCACCGAAACGACGGGCGAGCTCATCGATGTAGGGGTCGCTCGAGAACACCGCGTGCGGGCCGATCTCGTGCGGCCACCGCTCCCGGAACAACGCCATCCACTTCCCCCACAGCACGTCGTCGTCGAAGTCGGTGTCGAGGTCGTGGCGCACCTCGACCACGGTCACCTCCGGATGCAGGTCGGAGAGCCAGCCCGCTCTCAGCTCGCCCGGCACCAGTTCGCCGTCCCGGGTGTTGACGAAGACCACGAGGCGCTCGGCTCGAGCCGCCGCCCACTCGATCATGAAACTGTGGCCGAGATGCGGTGGGTGGAAGCGCCCGACGATCAGCGCGGTCGGATGGCGGCGCTCGACGGGACCGGTCTCTGGGGCGGATGCGTTCGTCTCGGCGTCGGCCATGCCCGATGATGGCAGGTCGGCGTCCAGCCAGTCGCCAGTCGCCAGTCGCCAGCCAGTCGCCAGCCGACGGCCGAAGCCGCTCCGTCGCCGCGCGAGTGGAGGCCAGCCGCCCTCCAGGTGCGCAGGCGACCGCTGTTGGGATCCCTCGAACAGCGACAGCGCTGATCTGCTGCTCGGTTCCGCCTGGCTGTCGGCGCACGCGTGCTGCAACGATGTCGGCCGTGATGCACCACTACCTCGCCGCCCGCAACGAGCTCACCGCTCCGGGCTCGCCTTTTGCCGTGTCCGAGATCGTCGTCCGAGACGTTCCGATCAAGGTGTTCTCCGCTTCACCGCCGAACATGAGGGTGCTGTGGGAACTCACTGCGGCCCACGCGTCCAAGGATTACATCGTCTACGAAGACGAGCGATACACGTATGCCGAGATCGACGCTCAGGTGCGGGCCCTCGCCCATCTGCTGCACGATGTACACGGAGTGGGTCGGGGCGACCGGGTTGCGATCGCGATGCGCAACTATCCCGAATGGGTCGTCGCTTACTGGGCGACGGTGGCGATCGGTGCCGCCGTCGTGGGCATGAACGCATGGTGGACCCCGATCGAGATGGCCTACGGGCTCACCGACTCACGACCGAAGGTGCTGATCGCCGACGACGAGCGACTCGAGCGCGTCCTCTCGGTGATCGACGAGGTGCGGGCGGGAGGGCCGATGCACGTGATCAGCGTCCGGTCCGATCGCGACCTGCCGTCCGATGCAAGCCGCTGGGCCGAGGTGGTCGACTCAACGAACGCGCCAACCGGTCTGCCTGCCGCCGAGATCGATCCCGACGATGACGCAACGATCTTCTACACCTCGGGGACGACGGGCTTCCCGAAGGGCGCCCAACTCACCCACCGAGGCTCGGTGCACAACGTGATGAACCTCGCGTTCATGGGTACGGCGACCGCCGCCGCCGAGGCCAAGGCGATCGCCGCCGGCGACGTGGAGCCGCCGACGAATCAGCCGGCCCCTCCGACACAGAACGTGTTCATGGCACCGACGCCTCTGTTCCACGTCACCGCCTGCAACTGTCTGCTGCACCCGGCCACGCTCACCGGCTCGCGGATCGTCTTCACCTACAAGTGGGATCCGGGGCGCGCGCTCGAACTGATCGAGCGTGAGGGCGTCACCACGTTCTCCGGTGTCCCCACGATGAGCCGCGAGTTGCTCCAACATCCCGACTGGGAGACTCGCGACACCAGCTCCTTGCTCGGCATGGGCGGGGGCGGCGCGGCGCTGCAACCCGACCTGGTCGACAAGATCGCCGGGGCGTTGAAGGGCACCGGTGCTCCGTCCACCGGCTACGGCCTCACCGAGACGCACGGCATCGTCACCGCCAACTCAGCCAGGTTCTTCATCGAAAAGCCGGCGTCGTGCGGACCCGTCGTTCCGACGCTCGACTTCAAGCTGGTCGACGAAGCGGGCGACGACCTCCCCGCCGGCACCGACACGATCGGGCAGCTGTGCGTGCGGGGTGCAGTGGTGATCAAGGGCTACCTGAACCGTCCAGAGGCCACGGCCGACTCGATCCGAGACGGCTGGTTCAACACCGGCGACATCGCCCGGATCGACGAGGACGGGTTCGTGTTCATCGTCGATCGGGCGAAGGACATGGTGCTTCGCGGCGGCGAGAACGTGTACTGCAGCGAGGTCGAGACCGTGATCTACCAGCTCGACGCCGTCGCAGAGACCGCGGTCTTCGGCATTCCCGACGAGCGCCTCGGCGAGGAGGTCGCAGCCGCGATCGTGCTCAAGCCCGGCGCATCGCTCACCGAGGACGAGCTGCGCACCTTCCTGGGCGAGCGCATGGCCAAGCACAAGATCCCGGCGAAGGTGTGGTTCCTCGACGGCCAGTTGCCTCGCAACGCCAACGGCAAGTTCGTCAAGCGCGAGTTGCGCAAGCAGTTGATCGGAGAATGACGTGAGCTGGGCCCAGAACGGCGACTGCACGTTGTTCTACGAGACCTTCGGCAGTCGCAACGACCCGGCCCTGTTGATGGTGAACGGGCTGGGCAGCCAGAGCGTGAACTACCAGGACGAATGGTGCGAGATGTTCGTGGCCGGTGGTCTCTACGTCATTCGGTTCGACAACCGTGACGTCGGTCTGTCCACGTCGTTGGCCGGTGCACCCGTGAGCGACGCCGGCAACGCCTACGTCGTGAGCGACATGGCGGCCGACGCCGTGGCCGTGCTCGACGCCGAAGGCATCGATCGCGCGCACGTGATGGGCCTGTCGATGGGCGGCATGATCGTGCAGACCATGGCCATCGAGCATCCCGATCGAATGCTGTCGATGACCTCGGTGACGTCGAGCACCGGCGAGCCGGAGTTCGGGCAGAGCACACCGTCAGCATTTGCGCTGCTCACCGCTCCCCCGGCAACCGACCGCGGGAGCTACGTGTCGAGCTGGATCGACGGCCTCCGCGAGTGGGGCAGCCCTGAGTTCTACGACGAGGCTCGAATGCGAGCCGATGCCGAGCGCGCCTTCGACCGGTCGTTCCGACCCGACGGTACCGGCCGTCAGTTCATGGCGATCCGAGCGTCGGCGGCAGGCCGAGCAGAAGATCTCCGGGCGGTCACCGTGCCGACGCTCGTGATGCACGGCAGCGCTGACACGCTGATCACTCCGAGCGGAGGCGAGCGTACCGCTGAGCTGATCCCCGGTGCTCGGTTCGTGCTCATCGAGGGCATGGGCCACGACTACCCGCCGCAGTTGTGGCGACGATGGGTCGACGAGGTCACCGGCTTCATCCGCAGCCTCTGACGCACCGCCCCGACACACCGCTCTGACGCGGCCCGCCTGGACGCCGAGACAGCACGCTGCTCGGCACCGATCGAGCGTCAGCCCGTAGCCTCGGGGCATGGACCTTGACGCACTCGACGTGTTGATCCGTTCGCGTCGCACGAGCATGCTGGTCGATGCGACTCGTCCGGTGCCGCACGCCCTCGTCACCCGGTTGTGCGAGCTTGCGACGTGGGCCCCCAACCACAAACGCACGTGGCCCTGGTGCTTCACATTGGTGGAAGGCGACTCGCGGGGCGCTCTCGGTGCTGCGATCGCCGATTCGATGGATGCCAACGGCGATCCGGCCGACAAGGTGGCCAAGGCCCGGGGGAAGTACCTGCGCACTCCAGCGACACTCGTCGTGGGTTCGACAGCGGGCGACTCGCCCTTGCGTACCGCCGAGAACCGCGACGCCGTCGCCGCCGGCATCCAGAACCTGATGCTCGCGGCCACTGCCGCCGGCCTTGCCACGTACTGGGGCTCGTGCCCGAAGGGTGCCAACGACGCGGTCACACGGCTGTGCGGGTGGGATGCGGACACGCACGTGACGGGATTGATCTACCTCGGCTGGAGCACCACCGAGGTCGCCGCCCCGGAGCGCCCCGCACCGGCCCTCCACGTCCTCAGCTGACCTCGACCATCATGCGCCGATCACCGATGCTCACGGGTGACTCGGCGTCGCTCGTTGGACGTCAGCTGCCAGGGGTGCGCGATTCGGTGATGTCCATCTGCTCGGGTTCGCAGCCGAGCGCGATCAGCATCTTGGACACGCCGTGGAACAGAGCGAGGCCGATGCTCATCTCGACGAGTTCGGCTTCGCCGAACTCCTCGATGAGGGCCGACCGAACGTCAGCCGGAGGCGGACCCGCGGCGCCGAGGAACGCATCGGCGAACTGCAAAGCCAGCTTCAACCGGTGCGGAAGCTCCGACTCGGCATGGGCATCGTCGATCTGGTCGACGAGGGTCTCGTCCAATCCCTGCTGCTTCGCGACCGCGAAGCGAACGTTGCGTCAATACCCGCAATCGGTGATTCGAGCGTTGCGGATTCGGGTGGCTTCCTTCGTCGGGTGATCGAGCACCCCGTGCGACCAGAACGTCGCATACGTGGAACCGAACCCTGTAGCGAGCTGCATGTGATGAGCGAGGATGGTGCCAAAGTTGGCCGGCTGGTCGGCGACGGCGCTGGGCAGACGGGGCACGGTCGACATCAGGCAACACCCTCGATTTCCTGGTTGTGGTTCGGACTCTCGTCGACGCCGACGGGGTGCGCGCCATCGGCCGGCAGGTCGAGCACACGGCGCAACTTCGTGAAGCCCTCGGCGAACGCCATGCGGAACATGATCGCAACCTGCTCCGCAGGCGTGTAGTGCTGGCCGAGCCGTGCGACGAGCGAGTCGTCGATGCCGTGCACGTCGAGTGCGAACTGCTCGGCGACAGCCACGACCACCGACTCGGCAGCATCGAGCGGCACGAACTCATCGATGTTCCCGACCCCGGCGACGATCTGCCCGATCCGACGCTCGATGAGCGCAGCAGTGCGACCGGGGCATTCCTTCGCAACGTCGCCGCGTAGGTGAGCGAGCTGATCGGCCAGGCCGGTACGCACCGCGAGCAGCGAAGCTTCGTCGGCGTGACCGCCGAGCCAGCTGCTCATGTGGCGTGCTCCGGCGCTGGCAGCTGCTCGATCACGTGCAACCATCCCTCGCCCAGCATGGACGTGTCACCTGCGCCCGACGGGTGATCGACGCCCACCACCTGTGCGTGTGCTCGTTGCAGGAGGGCTACCGCCACGACGTCACCCACCACCAGGCACTCTCGCAGCGCGGCTTCGAGCGTGTCGCGAGCAGCCTCCCGTTCGGACAGCGCACCGTGGGCACCGGCCGCGGCGACAGCGGCGATCGCACGGTCGAGGTAGGTGGAGCCCTGGGTGGTGACCACGAGCTCAGCATCGCGTATGGCCGCAGCTGCATCACCAGCGAGCGAGGCAACGAGCGCCGCCGCGGCCAGCGCGAACGGATGGTCGCGCGCGGCGTCCGGCACCTCGTCGAGCGCGGCCATCGCTTCGTCGAGCGAGCCATTCTGAATTGCGGCGATGGCATGCAGCACCGACAACTCGAAGTTGCCTGCCGTGCGCTCGACCAACTGCTCCTCGAGCCGGACCACCATCGAGAGCGCCACCTTCGCATCACCGCGATGCATCGCTGCACCGGCCACGGCGAGGAGCGGCACCGGGCCCGCCGGCGAGCCTTCCGCGAGCGAGAGGAGCTCCTCGGTGGTGCGCTGCACACCCGCTGACCGGCCGAGCGCGACCTGAGTTCGCACCAGCGCCGACAGCGCCTGCACCATGCCGAACTTGTCGCCGAGCCGGCGGAACCGGGTTCTGGCCTGCTCGGCCTTGGACATGGCCTCTTCCAGCTTCCCGTGCCACAGCCGCAGGTCGGCCAGCAGCGTGAGCATCATCGCGGCAGCCCAATCGTCGCCGCGCTCGCTCGCTTCGGTGTGAACGATCGTGGCGAGATCCTCAGCCTCGACGAAACGGCGTTGAAAGAATCGGACGAAGGCAAGAAGACCGAACGCCCAACCGACTCCATTCCGATCGCCGAGGCGATTGTGGGTGTCTGCCGCCCGGTGCAGCCGCTCGTCGGCGAGGGCGAGATCTCCCGACAGGAACGACAGCCACGCCCGGTGCTGCTCGATGTACGCGAGACCGCGCTCGTCGCCGAGCTCGCTGTACACGGCCTCGGCTTCGCCGAAGTGCCACTCGGCGTCGGGCAGGGATCCACCGAAGAGCTCGATGAAGCCACGCTGCCGGAGCGCGTCGGCGAGCAGTTGGGGGGAGTCGGCTTCGCGAAGGAGGTCGACGCTTCGACCGAGCTCGGCGCGAGCCCCGACCGGATCGCCCTGCAGATGATGCAGCGACCCGAGCAGGCGCCGCGCCTCACCCTCGACGGCGAGATCCTTTCGAGCGGTCGCGTCGACCAGCAATGCGACGAGGTCGGTGCGCGCCGTGGCCCACTCCCGTGTCTCGATGAGGCCGGCGCAGCGCACGAGCATCAGCGCGACTCGATCGGCCTGCTCCGACGGATGACCCTGCATCAGCGCGATCGCCCGCGTGGCATGTCGCACCGACAAGCGGTGGCTGCCGCTGTCGCGCGCTCGTTTCGCGGCGAACGACAACGCGCGGACTGCGTCGGTTCGGATGGTCGGCGGAACGCCCTCGACGTGTCCCAACTCGGCAACGATCTCCGCCGAGGTGGCCGTGTGGTGCGCCAGATCGTCGATCGCCGTCGGTGTGAACGCGGCGAGAGAGGCGGCGACTCCTGCATGGCGCTGCGCGCGCGAAGCCTTGGTGAGTGTCTGATAGGTGGTCTCACGCACCGAATCGCTGCGAAACCGCCAGCGGCTCCCCTCGAGCACGAGGAACCCCTTCGCATCGAGCTGTGACACGGTGAGCCGGTCGAACCGCTGGCTGATCGCATTGGCGAACCGTTCGAGCGAGACGAGGTTTCCCGACAGACCGAGGGTGGCAGCGTTGTCGAGCACCTGTCGCTCGGTGACGTTCAGCTGATCGAGGCGGGCCGCGATGAGCGCACGCAGCGAGTCGGGGAGCTCGCTCGACGGACCCTCTTCTGCGACGACGCCGGCGAGTTGCTGAAGGAAGAGAGGGTTGCCACCACTGCGATCGAACAGGGCACCGAGCAGCTTCTGATCGGCGACGATCGTCTCGCCGGTGTGGCCATCGTTCGCTGCGCCGGTGAGCTGTCCGAGGAGTTCGATCGCAAGCTCGTCGCTGTCGGCTCGTGCGAGCGGCTGCACCGTGAGCGACAGGACGTTGGTGCGATCGGTGGGCGGTGGCCAGATGACTTCGCTGCCTGGGCGCATCGAGGTGAGCAAGACGAACGGCAGCCGCTGGATGGCGCCGGCCAGGTGCTCCAGCAGATCGACCACGACCTGGTCGGCCCAGTGCAGGTCGTCGATCCACAGCACCAGGGGACTCTTCTCGGCACGGATCTCCACTACACGCGTGATCGCTCGATGCACCGCGTCGCGCCGCGCCGTGCCGTCGAGCGCATCGAGCGCCGAATCGTGGCCCAGCAGATGCAGGAACGCTTCTACCGCTCGCTCCACTTCCGGCGTGACGCCCTCGACTGCGAGCAGCCGTGCTGCCTTGACGAGCGCTCGCTCGCGCAGCTCGTCGACCGACAGCGACGCGTCGAATCCGAGATGACTCGCGACTGCGGTTGCGATCGGTGACCACACGTTCGACTCGCCATACGGCGCACACACACCTTCGAGCACCGTCGCGGTGCCGGCACCGATCTCGTCGAGGGTGTCGAGCATCTCGTCGATCAAGCGGCTCTTGCCGACGCCGCTCTCGCCGACCAGGTTGAGCAACAGCGTGCGACGCTCCTCGATACCCATCCGCAAGGCCGCCCGACCCAAGGTGAGCTCGGGGTCGCGCCCGACCAGCCGCAGATCGGTCCGACGCACGCGTGCGCCTGGCGCCGTGAGCGTGCCACGCGCGAGCCAGGTGGTGAGCGACTGCTCGCGACCGCGCGGCTGCAGGTCCGTCGGCTCGCCGTATTCGATCACGTCGTTGGTGAGCGCATACGTGGCCTCGCCGACGAGCACCCCACCGGGAGGCGACTCGACCTGCAGGCGTGACGCCGTGTTCACCACGTCGCCCATCGCCGTGTAGTCGGTGCGGGCGAGTGTGCCCACGAGCACCTCACCGGTGTTGATGCCGATGCGAAGCTTCAACGAGTGTGCGGGACTGTGCTCTTCGACGTAGCGCTCGATGCTCTGCTGCATCCGCAGGCCAGAACGCACCGCTCGTTCAGCGTCGTCCTCGTGGGCGACAGGTGCGCCGAACAGTGCGAGGATGCCGTCACCCAAGAGCTTGTCGACCCGGCCACCGAATGCGGTGACATCGTCGACGAGGCGCTCGAAGACACCGTCGATCAGACGCTTGACCTGTTCGGGATCGAGGTGCTCCGCGAGCGCCGTGAACCCGACGACATCGGCGAACAACACCGTGACGATTCGCCGTTCCTCGGTCTGGGACGAGGCGACCGAATGCCCGCACGAGGAGCAGAAGCGCGCTCCCGTGGCTAGGGGCGCCGCGCACGAGGGGCAGAGCATCACCCCGGAAGCGTACGGCACATCCACCTGGAGAGGGACGACGTTTCCACCCACCCGGGGTAGGTTCGGGCATCATGGCCGAACCCGCTGGCAAGTTGAGCCGGTTGAACAGGTGGAACAGAACCGGACGCCCGCGTCCGGTGCTCTGGCTCCGTGCTCATCCCCGTGTTGCCGACGCGATGCTCGCGGGCCTGCTCTGCGTGCTCTCCCTCGGTGCCCACCTGCTGATCCGCAGCTCAGCCGATCCCGAGGTCAGCGACCCCACGTGGTGGTCGCCGTTCCTGGTGCTCGCGTCCACCCTGCCGCTCGCGTGGCGACGTCGTTGGCCGGTCGGGGTGCTCGTCGCCGTCAGCGTGTGCGAAGGCATCCTGCAGGCCAACGAGATGCTCGGCGCGGGATTCCTCAACGTGCTGATGGCCGGCTACGCCCTGGGTGCCTACGTGGCCGGCAGACGGCTGGTGGTCACAGGCGTGGCCACCGCCGCCTGCCTCGTGGGCTTCGTCGCAGTGGGCGTGGCGGTCGACGGTGTCGAGGTCGGGGCGCTCATCAGCACCGCCGTGCTGTACACGGCGTCGATCCTGCTGGGCGACAACGTGCGCCGGCGCCGCGAACGTGCCGACGAGCTCGTCGAGCGGGCCGAACGAGCCGAGCGCGAACGGGAGTTGCTCGCCACCCAGAGAGTGCAGCAAGAGCGCACCCGGATCGCCCGCGAGATGCACGATGTGGTGGCCCACAGCGTGAGCGTGATGATCATCCAAGCGGGGGCGGCTCGGCGCCAGGTGCGCGCCAACCCCGACCGGGCGATCGAGGCGCTGGAAGGCCTCGAGACCACCGGTCGTGAAGCCATGAGCGAGATGCGGCAGATCCTCGGTGTGCTGCGCAACGTGAACGACGTGGCCGGCGATGCCGACCTCGTGCCCCAGCCGTCGTTGGCCACCCTCGACGAGCTCGTCAACGCATCACCGGATCTGCCGATCTCGTTGCGTGTGACGGGCGATCTCCATGCCGTGCCGGTGGCGATCGAGTTGTCCGCATATCGCATCGTGCAGGAGGCGCTCACCAACGTACGCCGCCACGCCGGACGCGTCGACCACGTCGAGGTGGACGTCGTGCGCAGAGATGGTCAGCTCGAGGTGACGGTCGACGATGACGGCCGCGGCGCCGGAGCACCTCCGAGCGATCCCGGCTTCGGTCTGATCGGCATGCAGGAACGGGTGGGCATGTTCGGCGGCACCTTGCACGCCGGACCGCTCCCAGGCGGCGGTTGGCGCGTCCGTGCGATCTTCCCGGAGGCCGCATGATCCGCGTGATGCTGGTCGACGACCAGGAGATGGTGCGCTCAGGGTTCCGCATGATCGTCGAGACCGAGCCCGACATCACCGTCGTGGGGGAAGCCGCCGACGGTCGCTCCGCAGTCGAGCTCGCTCAGCGGTGCCGTCCGCACGTGGTGCTGATGGACGTGCGCATGCCGCACATGGATGGCATCGAGGCCACTTCGTACATCACCGCGTTCGACGACGCTCCGCGAGTGCTGATGCTCACGACGTTCGATCTCGACGACTACGTGTACAAGGCCCTGCGCGCCGGAGCGAGTGGCTTCATGCTGAAAGACGCACCCGCCGAGCAGTTGATCGATGCCGTACGCATCGTCGCTCGCGGTGACGCGCTCCTCGCACCGTCGGTCACCCGCCTGTTGATCGAAGAGGTGGCACGGCGACCGATCGCCGACCCGTCGACCACCGTTGCCGGTCTCGACGATCTCACCGAGCGCGAACTCGAGGTGATGCGTCTCGTCGCCAAGGGCATGTCCAACTCGGAGATCGCCGAGTCGCTGTACCTGGGCGAGGCGACGGTGAAGACCCACATGGGTCGCATCCTGTCGAAGCTGAACCTCCGCGACCGCGTCCAGGTCGTGGTGGTTGCGTACGAGTCGGGCCTCGTCATCCCCGGCGATGCCGCCTGACCGACGGCACCGAGGGCCGATCAGCCTCCAGGGTGACGCGAGTCAACCGAAGTGCGGACGTCTCGTCACGCTCGCCGCGGTACAACTGTGGTCATGAGTTTCGACGCCCCCATTTCTTCTTCCATCCCGGGTTCACCCGGCGCCCCGGTCATCGTCGGCCCGACCGGGTCCACCGCGACCATGACGGCCGCAGCCGGATCTGTCGATGCCGTGAAGATCTACGGCAAGGACGACAGCGAAGTGCGTGCCCTCGACAGCGTCACCGTCGCGTTCGAAGCCGGCCGCTTCACCGCGATCATGGGTCCGTCGGGTTCTGGCAAGAGCACGTTGATGCACTGCCTCGCCGGGCTCGACTCGCTCACCAGCGGCGGTGTCTACGTGGGCAACACCTATCTCGCCACCCTCAACGACAAGCAGCTCACCGAGCTGCGTCGCACCGAGGTCGGGTTCATCTTCCAGGCCTACAACCTGGTGCCCACCTTGACCGCGCTCGAGAACATCACCCTGCCGCTGCTGCTCGGAGGCTCGAAGGGCGACCAACAGTGGATCGACCGGGTGATCGACACCGTGGGTCTGCGAGACCGCTTGAAGCACCGTCCGAGCGAGCTGTCCGGTGGCCAGCAGCAGCGGGTGGCCGTGGCCCGTGCGCTCGCCAGCAAGCCCACGATCATCTTTGCCGACGAGCCCACCGGCAACCTCGACAGCCGCACCGGCGCCGAGATCCTGGCGTTCATGCGCCTCGCCGTGCGCGAGCTGGGCCAGACGATCGTGATGGTCACCCACGACCCGATCGCAGCCGGCTATGCGGACCGGGTGGTGTTCCTCGCCGACGGCAGGATCGTCGACGAGATGCAGCAGCCGACGGCGCAACTGGTCCTCGAACGCATGAAGAACTTCGGGGAGTGACGCGATGTTCAAGATCGCGCTCAAGAGCACGCTGGCCCGCAAGGGCCGACTGCTGCTCACCTCGCTGGCAGTCATCGCCGGTTGTGCTTTTCTCAGCGGCGTGTTCGTGTTCAGCGACACCATCCGCGGCAGCTTCGACCGCCTCTTCGCCAACGCCTACGAAGGCACCGACGCATTCGTCCGCTCGTCCAACGTGATCGAGGCCGACTTCGG